>JBLIOK010000083.1:0-10067 GCA_047639735.1 Candidatus Krumholzibacteriia bacterium
AGGGGTTGGAAGAGATGATGATTTCTTCTATCAATGAGGCAGACATCAATACCCTTTCGACCAGCGAGTTGATGTATTACGGCAAGGCCAGCAAAGCCTCCCCCAACGACAACAACCTTCTTATTGCGCCGAGGTTCGTCATCGATATTACTGCTTCTCGATGAATTCATATCTACGACCTCACATGGTTCAAAAGGCTAGTTAGTCATCAGGACGTCTCCTTAATTACCATTCATAATTGATAAAGCGCGACTACACCAGTCTATAACCATCGCCGAAGCCACCGGGCGTCCAGACAGCCGGGGCTACCTTGACAAATTTCTGTCCACACGTCAGAATCGACCGATGAAAATAAATCTATTAAAAGCAATTCTACTTTCAGTGTTTGTTGTCGTTGGTCAGCCATGGTCTCTCGCTTTAAGCGACACACCGACACCCGCAACGGTCGAGATGCAACCACTACCCGGGCCCTACGCGGTCGGCTAGATATTACTGGACTGGACAGACACAAATCGCGGAGAGCCCGCGACCGAAACAGACGACGATGCCTAGAATGTGAATGATTCTGGCGATAACGAAGTGATTGAAATTCATTTTTATTCCATTTTCATCTCACAAACTAACTGTTAAATACCCACTCGATATTATCACGAGGGTGTAGCCTTTTGAAGGTAGAATTGAGTCTTTGTGGAGGTCAAAGCTTCTGCGGCGCTAAAAAAAAGAGACGCCCGGCATAACCAGCCGGGCGTCTCTCACGAACTCAACTATGCGTTCTTCAACGATGCCATGTCGATGGAGAATCGGTATTTCACATCGGATTTCAGCATCCGCTCATACGCCTCGTTAATCTTCTGGATCGGAATGACCTCAACGTCCGAAGTGATGTTGTGCTCCCCGCAGAAGTCGAGCATCTCCTGGGTCTCAGCGATGCCGCCGATCAATGACCCCGACAAACTTTTGCGGCCGAACAGCAGAGCAAAAGATGATACCGGTAGCGGCTTCTCAGGAGCGCCCACCAACGTCATATTCCCATCAAGCGCGAGCAATTGGATGTAGGCATTGACATCGTGGTCAGCCGAAACGGTATCCAGGATGAAGTCGAAGGTCCCCATGTGAGCAGCCATCTCATCGGCGTTGCGCGAGTTGACAACCTCGTGTGCGCCCAACCGCATGGCATCCTCAACCTTGGACTCGGATCTCGTGAAAACCACAACGTGAGCACCGAAAGCACGGGCGAATTTGACGCCCATGTGGCCCAGGCCGCCGAGACCAACGATACCGACTTTTTTACCTTCCGTAACGCCCCAGTGGCGCAGCGGAGAATACGTGGTTATCCCGGCGCACAGTAAAGGCGCGACCCCGGCCAGGTCTAAATTTCCGGGTACTTTCAGAACAAAACTCTGGTCGACAACGATGCTCTCGGAATATCCGCCATAGGTAACGCCGCCAAGATGTTTGTCTGGGGAATTGTAAGTGAACACGCCTTCGGGGCAGAACTGCTCCATGTCAGCCTTGCAGCTGGGGCAGGTGTGATCTGAGTCGACCAGGCACCCCACGCCGACCACGTCGCCCGCTTGATGTTTGCTGACTTTGGATCCCACCGCGGTGACTTTACCGACGATTTCGTGGCCTGGCACCACAGGATAGACCGTCGGCATCATGTCGACCCATTCGTTGCGTGCGGTGTGCAGATCAGAATGGCAGACCCCGCAGAAGAGAATCTCGATCTGGACATCGGTGTCGGTGATCTCGCGCCGATTTATCGTATCCGACGCCAGTGGCGACGTAGCGCTGGCAGCCGAAAAGGCTTTCGTCTCTTGCATTTTTCGTCCTCCTGTTGATTATGAAATGGAGCCGCTCGGCCCCCAAAAATCTCCCCCACCATTGATACAAAGAAAATCGCCGAGGCGCACTTGCCGAATCACACATCCCAAGGGAGGTGCAGGCTGATGGGTGTGTCATCCCAACCGAGTCGCGGAGTTTTCTAGTCCACCCACTCGGTCACAAAAAGATTCGTCTCACCCGGATTGGAATGATGGCGGTTGCTACCCCAGACAAAGCTCTTGCCATCGGGCGCCCACATGGGGAAACCGTCGAAGCCATCGGTGAAGGTGATCTGCTCGAGATTCGACCCATCCAGGTCCACCATGAACAGTTCGAATTCACGTCCGCGGGGATCGGGATAGTTGCTGGCGAAGATGATCTTCTCGCCCGAAGGGTGAAAGAATGGCCCGAAGGAAGCGCAGCCCAGCTCGGTAACCTGCCGCTGCTCACTGCCGTCGGCGTTCATCACCCAGATGTCCATTTTCGACGGCCGCACTTTCTCGTCGGCCAGCAGGCGCTGGAAATCCTCGGTCGCGGGTCCCGGAACGGGATGGTCACTCCGGTAGACGATCAGCTTGCCGTCCGGGGAATAGAACGGCCCTCCGTCATAACCAACCGTCGTCGTCAGACGCTTCACGTTGCCGCCATCCAGGTCCATGGTGTAGATATCCAGGTCGTTGTCCCGTGCCGAGGTGAAAACGATGCTCGTGCCGTCTGGAGAAATCGTGGCTTCGGCGTCGTAACCGTCCTCTTTCGTCAGGCGGATTGTCTCTCCGGAGGCGAGGTCCTTTTTGAAAATGTCATAGCCGCTGTACAGACCCCAAACATAGCCCTGACTCATGTCCGGCGGAGTGGGGCAATCGTCGCTGGCCAAATGAGTTGAGGCGTAGACGACCGACTTGCCGTCCTTAGTGAAGTAGGCGCAAGTGGTGCGCCCCTTGCCGCTGGAAATCAACTCGGGCTCGCCGCCAGTCACGGGCATCATCATGATTTGGTCGCAGGGGAATTTGTCGTTCGTGGCTTGGTAGATCAGTTGCTTGTTGTCATAGGAGAAATAGGCTTCCGCATTCTCGCCGCCATCGGTAAGCATGGTGATCTTAGAAAAATGCACTTCCCGGGGATCCGGGTCATAGCTGCGCGGGACTTCAGCCAGGCCGCTACCGGCGCAAAAGACAATCAGCAGAGCCAGCGGCAAAATCTTATCTGTCCATTTCCGAGCGATCATTTTCAATTCCTCCGTTAGAAAAGTCATTAGGGCCAGCACACTAAAATCCATATGGGGCCTTGGCGTCAACCCCGTAATGTTGACCAGATGGATTATATGGTAGGCACAACCGCCAACGCCGGGAAGAGCTTCGGCTTCGTTAACGCTCAGCGCTGGGTTCTCTGTTCCGTTCCAGAATCGCCAACCACACACCGCCAAGAATCATCGCACTGGCCACCACCAGACGCAAAGACAGACCTTCGGACAGGAAGATAACGCCGCCGATGGCCGACAGAACCGGCACAGGCAATTGAATAACCGCAGCCCGGGTGGCGGTGAAGCCCTTGATCGCTGTGTACCACAGGACATAGCCCAGACCCGAGGTGAGGCCGCCCGAAACAATGGCGAGTCCGGCGCCGCGCCCCGTCACATGACTGCCCTTCAGGAACACCACACTAAGGATCACCGCCAGCGGTACGGCCCTGACAAAATTTCCTGCCGTTACGGCCACCGGGTTCCCTTCACCACGCCCGCGCAGCGAATAAAAACCCCAGGCGATGCCTGCGACAATCATCAGGCCCGAGCCCAATGGTGCCGGTGCTGTCAGGCCGGGAAAGACGAGACAGACCAAACCGCCGAGGGCAAACGCCAAGCCGGCCCACTGAGCAACCGAGGGGCGCTCGCCGGCAAAAAGTCCGGCCAGAAGCATCGTCACTTGCACGGTGCCAAAAAGAATGAGGGCTCCGGTACCGGCGCTGAGGCTAATGTAGGCAAAGGAAAAGGGTGCAGCATACAGAAACAGAAGCAAAGCCGAGGGCCAACTGCCGTGATTGGCGAGCCACTTGGAATCGGCCCGAAAGGCCATGATGATCGCCAAGGTGATGGCGCCTGAACCCAGGCGCAGTGTCGAAAAAGAAGCGGCATCGATGGCGTTCTCACCGAGAGCAAGCCGGCAAAAAACGGAATTGGCCGCAAAAGCGACCAGGGTGAATGTGGTCAACAGGACTGTTCGGCCGGACTGAGTTTTGCTGGCGAACATGCAAGCCGTCTTTCGGGTTGGTCGAATTCCTATCCTCAGATGCCTTTGGGCGGATCGTAAATACAACCACCCATTCCCCCCATCGTCCAACCCAAATCTGATTCTACCACACCCCAACGTTTGCGTGGTCCGTACCCTTGTCATACGAACTGTGCCATGTTTCAGTCTCTGAACTGATTTTGAAATCGGTCGTGGAGGCATGGGCGTAGTCGACCTGGCCAAGGACCCTCGTCTCACCCGCGACGTGGCCATCAAGACCCTGCCTGAACATCTCGCCGAAGATCCCAGCCGCCTCGAGCGCTTCTAGAGCGAAGCCAAGGCGCTGGCCCCAGCTGAACCATCCCTCCGTCGCCGGTATCCATGGCCTCGAAGAGAAGGACGGCCAGCACTTCCTTATTCTCGAGTATGTCGAAGGAGAAACGCTGCCGGGCAGCGGTAGGGACGGTCCCGTATCGCGCGAGCAATTCCTGCTGACGTCCGTAATTATTTGACCATCACCGCGCGTCGTGTTTCGCAGCAATTTGTTGGCTGCTTTATGGTTGCCGATATAGCGACCCAGGTCGCCGTCACCGTCAAAATCGCCCCAGGCCAAGCCGGTGTTGGTGCTCAAAGCAGTGATGCTCAAGCGATACGAGAACCCCGTCACTCAACGAGCAACGGGGTTCCATTCATCAGCCAGTAGGCGGCATCACTGGCGACCAACCTCTGCCCACAACGGGATTTCCACCGTGTACTGGGTTCCCACCCCGGGATCGCTCTTAGCAGCGATGGTGCCTTGGTGCCGGTCGATAATACGACTGCTAGTCACCATTTCCCAATCCATCCGCATGCGGCTGGTCTCGGCCTTGAAACTCGGGTTGAATAGGGCGAGCAGGGCATCCGGCTGATAACCACGGCCCGTATCGGCGATGGTCACCCGCACCCGATCACCCGTCTGCTCAGTAGTCAAGGTGATGGTGCCCGGCGGAGTCGTGTCGCGCATCGCATGGCGAATCAGAGATAAAAAGGCCTGATTGAGCTGGGCCGGATAGGCCAAAACCGGCTCGATCTCGCCAAATTCACGCACGATGGTTAGGCCCTCTGGAATATCGTGGTTGATCAGACCCAGGGTGGCTTCAAGACCGGCATTGATGTCGGTCTGCTGCACCTCACCTTTGTCCAACTGGCTGAAGACCTTCATGCCATTGACCAGTTCTTCAATCCGGTTGTTGGCCACCTTCAGGCTTTCCAGCCCGCGGGACAAGGCCACCACGGCTTTGCCGAAGCGCGGGTCATTGCTGCCTTCATTCGATGTGTTATCGCCGGTGCACTTGGCCACAATGATCCTCTGGCTGCGGTCCACCACATCCACCGACGAAGCCATGGTTCCCAAGGGCGTATTCAGTTCGTGGGTTAGTCCGGCCACCAGCTTGCCAAGTACTGCCATTTTTTCGGATTGGATCATCTGGCCCTGCGTAGCGATGAGGTCGGCCTCGGCCTCTTCCCGACGCGCTATATCCGTAATCAGCGAAGACTGCATTTCGCGAATACTGTCGGCCAACTCGCCCAGCGCATCGCCCGAACGGTATTTCAGTTCCGTATGCAGATCGCCGCCGCTGATGGCCTGCGCCACCCGGCCCATGCGGTGCACCGGCCGCACGATCGAGCCAATCACCACCACCGACAACAGAAACAACAAAGCCAAAAATACGATGCTCGTGATATTCATGATCAAGCGCAGACGCACAATGCGCGCCTGGGTATCGACGATGGCCAATTCGAGACGGGCGTTGTTGCTGTCGACCACGACGCCAATATTGCCGCTCAATTTTTCATAGAGCCGGTTCATCTCAATCACCTGATCAAAAATATCCTGATCGTAGTCGAGGCTCAGTCCGCCGGACTGCTCCAGCATGCGCGAGGACGTCAGATGCGCCTGGGTGTAATAGAGATCAAACTCAGTTCCGAGCGGACCGATCGTCGCGGCCAGCGAGGGCACACCGCGGCAACCGGCTACCGTGCCCATAAACCGCCCGGCAACCTCTTCGGCCTCAATCAAGGCGTCTTCGTTGCCATTTATCGCCGCGTCAGTCAGCAGATGCCGGAGGTTCAACAGGCTGATCTGCAGGTCGTGACTCAGCTGGGTAGCGTGAAAAAATTCGGTCTGGATGCGATCGATGGTTTCAGAACTGCGCTCGGCCGCTCGTTGGGTGGCCGCAAAAATCAACAGGAAGGCCACCGCGGTGACCAAGGGACTGAGCATGATCTTGTGGTTAAATTTCATGGGTCACAGCACATCAATCCTGGGAAATAGAAAGGACCTTGACGTCCTGGCCACCGGTGACCGCCGAGGCGTAACCCACCGAACCGGGCGTGGCGGCCACGAAGGCAATCAATTCCTCTTCACTGGCAAAACTCTTTGGCGGCGTGCCCTTACCGGTAAAAATCATTTGGCGCCAGTAAGTCACAAAACGATGTGGTGACCGATCGAGATAGGATTCCACAAAGGCTTCGTGCACCGGCCCTCCCTTGAGCATCACCGGCACGATGGCTTCGTCGTTGTCCCACCGCGACATTTTTCCCATGTAGATCCGTTCCAAGTCCTTGGCCTGGAGGTCGAGGCCGGACTGGGCCGGGTTGGCAATGATCACCAACTCCGCAGCACGCGCACCAAGCGGTGCCAACATCGCAGACACCAGCAACAAAACCCCAACCAGCAACGGCCGGACCGGAAGACGCATCATGTGTTTTTTCATGTCACGCTCCGATCAAAAATGGAAGGTGGTCTTGGCCGAGAACATGCCCCAATGTTGCTCCCGTGGGTCGCTTATTTCTTCTTCCAAACTGTCCCAAGAGACCCCGCCCACCCCGTCGATGGTGTGGTGTTCAACCTTGAACAACCAGTGATCCGTCAGGTCGATCCGCAGGCTCAAAGTGAGGTCCTTCTGCCACTCGTAGTAGTCAGGTAAGCCCACGCCCTCGAAATCATCATCATCACCCTGGCCGATACTGTAATACGCGCCCAAGGCCCAGCGATCGGCTGCCTGCCAATCGACTTGAGCATACCAACCGTAGCGGGTGCCGTTGCCAATGTCCTCATGGTAATATTCTGAGGCCAGGCCCCAGCTGTCACGCAGATATTCCGCACCAAAAACGGCGATGTGGTTGATCTTCGTGGTTTCGTCCATCCTCAGAGTGGCCGGCAGATATTCCAGGCTTCCCGCGCCGCGATCCACCAGCACGTCATAGCGCACGTTGCCCTGAAAATTGAAACGTCCCTGCAGGCCTGAAGCGCCCAGACGCAAACCCTCCAGAGGCGTATCCCAGGTGATGCCGCCGCCGTAAATCCAGGGGAAGCTGACCACTTGATCTGTATTCTGGTAGAAGGTGGCCGTCGCCGGAGCACCCAGGTCTTCGGAGATAAGTTCGCTTATTTCGTCTTCCAGTAGCACACCCGCGCTGTTGTAGACATCAGCCCAGAAGCCCCGGGTTGGGTCGGGCACGTTCAACGTACCGCCAAAAACGTGATAGTCGCCTTCGCCCCAGCTCCCCAAGCTGACGTTCCCATAAATACCCACTCCCTCGTAGGCCAAGATGAAGTCACGCATGGTTTCGTTGTAGATGCTCTGGGGCAGGAAGATGCTGGTGCGCAGCATGTCCACATCACGGCCTTCGTTGTAGAATCCGAAGGGCATCTTCACCTTGCCTGCGCGCACGCCCATCCAATCCCGCCAGCGATAGTCTCCGTAGGCCCAGTCGACCGAAACAAAGCCGTTGCCCGTATCGCCAAAATTGCGAGCCAGCAACTGGATGCCGACTCGGAGTTTATCTTGGGGTTGGGCCACCACCGTGATGGCCGCTTCGGTAAATTCGGCCGAACCGTTGACTGACCGTGGAATCAGGTAGTTGTTATCCCAGGTATTCAGGTAGCCTTGGCTGACAAATCCATTGATCTGCAGAAGGTCGCTGGGACTGGCGGCAACCGCAGCTCCGGCGAGCATCAGGGCTAACAACCCGGTCAAGGCACTTCTTTGAATTCGTCGCAAGTCTGCCTCCATCCGGTCTAAATAAATGTGCGCAAGATGTCGTCCTGCATCTCTTTCGAGCCCGCGCTGTCGACAAGTGTTACTCCATCTGCCCGCTCCATTCAAGCTCCCCGTCCGCGCTCCGCTCCAAAACGATTCTACGCTCGTTTAAATATTATCGAACTAATTAAAGGGGGCACCAAGCGCAACAGGAACCATGATATCACGCAGGTTTCCGCCCAGCTCGGCCAAACCAGAAGCGTCGACACCCACGATGCGTCGCTCGGGCAAAAGGCGCCGGTAAAAAGCCAATGCTTCAGCATCTGATTCAGGACAATAATCGGGGTAGACAGGCACCAAGACAACGTCGTTGGCAAAAACCAGTTTGGTGTAACTCCGCCACACGCCGTCGCTGTGACCAGGCTGGGGAATACGTTCAACTCGCAATGGGCCGTCGAAGGTGGGTTGGCCTTTGAGGTCGCGGGCAATTTGATTCAGGAGATCGGCATTTTCTCGGTCATCCTTGGGGTCACCTTCGCCAACAACGACCAAATTTGTGGCCAGAAAAGCGCAATACATGTCGACGTGCCCCGCGGGTTCGCCCTGCAATGGGGGCAAAACAATCACGTTCTCAAAACCCAGCAAAGACGCGACTGTCTGCACGATGTCCTTGGGCTTTTTGTCACGGAAATCTTCGTTTGCCAGCAAGACTCGTTCAGATAACACACCGAGCCCGCGCCCATTGGTGAGAACGTCGCCGCCTTCAACCCACAGGTGGTTGGATAAAATCGCCAAATCCAATTGCACCGACAGGACTGAAACCGCGCTGTTGTCACTTTTGAGGCAACGCCTCAGCCCGCTGTTGAAGTTGACGAAGCTTCGCTTCCCGGCTTGATCGGTCACAGTCAAGGGCCCAAAATCTCGCAACCACATTGACCCTTCCCGCAGTTGTACAATTTCGGTAGGCGGAAAATCTGCGAGCAACAATTCCACGGTTTGGCTGCCAGCGGACGACCCCGTCAGTATTTTAACAGGGACTTCGCCCACCACTTCTTTGACGATGGATTGCATAAGGCCGGGCAGAGAAATGGCGAGGTCTTCACCGGCCAAAAAGAGGAGACTTTGTGCTTCAAAATCGGCGGGCATATAAAATTCGCCCAGATCGTGCGTGTATTCCGTGACCGCTTCTTTAGAGCCAAGAAGGAGCCACCCCCCGAAACCGAGGACGCTAACAATGAACAGCAAAAGGACGAAAGCAACCCGGTTGTCTTTCGATAAGGTCATGGAAGCAGGGCTGCGAATAAGAGCGTTTTTCGCGGACTTGTGCTCATGCTAATCCCCTTCAGTCGGCGAGCTGTGAATACTTATAAAGATTATGATACCATTAGAGGTCAGAAACACCACCCACCAATGATATTTCAGGCCACTGCTCGTTATACCCATGGAGAAATCTGGAGTGGTCTCGCAAAACACACAAACTTGAATACGCTTTCAGCTCCCCATTCAGAAATAAAAACCCCGTCACTCAAAGAGCAGCGGGGTTCCCGTTCGTCAGCGACATTTACTTGTGCACCTGATGGTCAATCTATGATTCGCACCACTCAACGGGGTTGCTTGGTCACGCGAAGGTAAGGCTTGATTGTCTTCCATCCGTCAGGAAACATAGACTTTGCGTCGTCGTCGGAAACTGCCGGAACAATAATGACGTCTTCGCCATTTTTCCAGTTTACCGGCGTCGCAACTTTGTGTTTAACCGTTAACTGCATGGAATCCAGCACACGCAGAATTTCGTCAAAGTTACGGCCAGTCGTCATCGGATAAGTCAGCATCAGTTTGATCTTTTTATCAGGTCCAATGATGAACACAGAGCGTACCGTCTCGTTGTTCATCGCAGTGCGTCCATCCGAGGTGCCAGGCTCATCTGCAGGGAGCATATTGTAGAGCTTAGCGACCTTCAGCTCAGTGTCTCCGATCATCGGGTAGTTCACTTTCGAGC
>JBLIOK010000084.1:0-10052 GCA_047639735.1 Candidatus Krumholzibacteriia bacterium
CAGAGTGGCTAAGCGCTCAGAGTTGTCACAAACAGCGACCGTGAGGACAAGCCGATCAAAGATCCACACCAGGTCGTCGCTGCTGAAATGTGTGTTGAGCGGTGTTACCAAAAGATCATGCGTCAGGCAGGCGAGATCCGTACAGGCTGCGGGGATGCTGTTGCTGGCAAAGATCGCTACCCGCGGGCC
The DNA here is from genome assembly GCA_047639735.1 of Candidatus Krumholzibacteriia bacterium. Taxonomy (GTDB): domain Bacteria; phylum Krumholzibacteriota; class Krumholzibacteriia; order LZORAL124-64-63; family LZORAL124-64-63; genus JAGRNP01. The sequence continues at coordinate 190 of JBLIOK010000084.1, forward strand.
ATCCTCAGTCCGCTCGCTATTTGCCGTCAATACAGGGGTTGGGCCGTCTCTGAGAATGAGGGCGGCGATGGAGCGCACTCGTCGCCGAATGCGCGCGTAATTCCAGCGTCCTCCACCGGATTCATTCAACTCTTGAAAAAGCGTGTGATCGGGATGAGCGCGAGTCCGTTGACTCAACAGGTCGCCCAAGCTAAATGCCACACCTTCAATAATCGTGAAGGTTGTTTGGGCCCAACGCTCGCGTTCGGCGGGGCTAGGCAAAGCGGTCAAAAAATCGGGATGCCGGGTGTGCTCAAGATAATGGTGCCAAATTGTAGTCTCGTAGGCGCCGATTCCGTCCTCGGACAAAATTCTCTCGGCTGTTGAGAGCAGTGAAAGCGCGGCTTCGGTGGCGGCAATAGGGTCACCAAAGGTGGCCGGTTGCCGCCACCGATTGAGGTCGTCTTGGAATCGCGTCGCCTGGCGGGTCATCTAACTTCCTACTGGTATTCTTTGCCTAAAATCACACTGACGATGATGGCGCCAACGGCCAGAGGGGCGACGAAACGAATCAGAAATAGCCAGCCTTTGAAAGTCTTCATCAGCCCGTGGCCATCTTCCAATTCGGTGCGTGTCAATTTGGGGCTCAACAACCAGCCAGTAAAGATAGCGATCAAAAATCCACCGACGGGCAAGAACCAATTGCTGGCCAAATAGTCCATCGTGCTGAAGACGCCGACGGTTGATTCTTTGCCGAGGGGGTTGAACGCTGACAGGAAGGAATTGCCACCGAGGCTTAGCGCGTTAAAAACGCCAAAGATGGTGATGACGCCACCCATCGTTAAGGTCGCCCGGTGACGGGTCCAGCCCAGCTCATCAATGGCGTAACTGCTGACAACTTCGAGCAAGCTGACGGTGCTGGTCAGGGCGGCAAACCCAATCAACATATAGAACAAGGCGTTGATCAAATTTGCGGCGGGCAGCTTTGCTAATACGGTCGGGATGGTGGTGAAGAGAATGGTTGCGCTCTTGGAAACATCAATACCGGCGGTGTTGATGATGGAAAACATGACCACGCAGGCCATCAAAGCAATCAGTGTGTCGAGGGCTGATATTTGCAGAGCGGCGCGGGGCAGTGAAAAGTCTCGGCCGATGTAGCTTCCGTAGGTGAGCATGGCGCCCATACCGAGGCTGAGCGTGAAAAAGGCGTGACCCAAAGCTTCGAGAACGGAATTCATGGTCAGGGTCGAAAAGTCGGGCACAAAGAGAAATCGTATGGCTTCAGAGAATCCGCTGGTGGTGGCGCTGTAAACGACCAGGCCACACAAGATGATGAACAATGACGGCAGTAATATTTTGGCGACTTTTTCAATGCCGCCCTTGACTCCAAAAAATACCGCACCAACCGTCAGTCCCATGAATAAAACGTGATACAATATCTGCGAACTTCCATTGGCGAGAAATTCGCCGCCAAAGTAGTTGCCGAGCAATTCAGGACTAGCGGCCAAAGTCACCAGCTTGCCGGATATCGCCAGGCCGATATAGTGAATGGTCCAACCCGCGACCACGCTATAATAAGAGAGAATGGTAAACCCAGACACGACGCCCAAGAATCCCACGCCGCGCCACATCTTTCCACCAGGACGGCCTTTAGCCATCTGACCAAATGCGCCGACGGGATTGAGTTGGGTTTTGCGGCCAATCAAAATTTCGGCGATCATGATCGGCGCGCCAACCAAGGCAACACAGGCGATATAGACCAGAACAAAGGCGCCACCATTGTTTTCGTAGGTGATGTAGGGGAATTTCCACAAATTGCCCAGTCCAATAGCGCTGCCAGTGGCTGCTAATATAAAGCCTAGTTTGCTACTCCATTGCCCGCGCGATTCTGACATGAGCTTCCTTTTTTCTCGAAGACCTGAGACTGCTAGGTTGAGCGTGAGGCATCATATAGGATGTCGTCAGAAAAGACTAGCTGAAGTGGGCTATTAATAGGCGGTGGGGGAAGAGGGGGAAGGAAGGTGGCTCAGACGAGGGGGAAATAAGACAAAAAAAGGATCTGAACAAGTTCAGATCCTTTTGAAGATTTGGTAGCGGGGACAGGATTTGAACCTGTGACCTTTGGGTTATGAGCCCAACGAGCTACCAGACTGCTCCACCCCGCATCCATTTCGATTTCTATGCCCGCCTCGCAGCGGACGGGGAATATAGACAGCACTATCGGGGCTGTCAAGAAACCCTTCTAAAGAAGTTAGTCTTTGGATTGCGAGGGCAGGACGTGCAGGACTTCTTCGCCTTCTCGACGCATATTGTGCTTCTCGCGAGCGAGCTTTTCTAGTGCCTCAGGGTCGTTTGCGAGAGATTCTAGCTGTTTGTCGAGATTGTAATTGGCGGTATCCAATTCGGCCACTTCTTGCCGCAGCTCAGCCTCGCGCTTTTGCAATTCAAAAAAAGCGAAGATTCCATTGGTTCCGATTTGGCCAGCAGCAACAAAGCCCAACATGCCCAACCCAACGAGTACATAAAGTGAACGACGGGCAAAAAATGTGCTGGCGGGTTTGCCACGCACGAAACCGTCTTTTGCGGTAGGTTGTGAGTCGGTTGTCGATCTTTGGTCAGGCTGTTTCATGGCTGCTGGTTCCTTCCATGCGGTCCATGTGCGGTCCAAGTGCGATCCAAGTGCGATCCAAGTGCGATCCAAGTGCGATCCAGTACGGTCTATGTCTAGTCTGTGTATGAAGCGAGTCTACCTCAGATTGTAGAAGCAGCCAACCCCTGGATACACGGCCAGGTCTCCCAGCTCTTCTTCGATGCGCAAAAGTTGGTTGTATTTGGCAATGCGGTCGCTGCGCGAGAGGGAACCGGTCTTGATCTGTCCCGCATTGGTTGCCACGGCTAAATCGGCAATGGTGTGATCAGCGGTTTCGCCGCTGCGGTGACTGATCACATTGGTGTACCGCGCGCGCTTGGCCATTTCAATGGTTTCCAAGGTTTCACTGAGTGTGCCGATTTGATTTAATTTGATCAGAATGCTGTTGGCACATCCTTCGCTAATGGCGCGTTGCAACTTTTCAGGGTTTGTGACCAGCAAATCATCGCCCACAATTTGAGTCCGGTCGCCCAGGGCTTCAAACATTTGGCCCCAACCCGGCCAGTCGTTTTCATCCAAGCCATCTTCAATGGACATGATCGGATAGTTGTCGACCAGGTCTTTGTAGAGGTCGATCAGTTGGCTTGCTTCCCAAAGCTCGTTGCCTTCGGCCTGCATCAAATATTTGCCATCCTGGAACATTTCGCTCGCGGCCACATCCATAGCCAAGACGATATCTTCGCCGGGCTTGTACCCAGCGGCTTCAATCGCTTTCATCAGATAGTCCAGAGCTTCGCGATTGCTCGTCAAGTTAGGGGCAAAGCCACCCTCATCGCCCACCGAAGTGGCCAGGCCATTCTTGCGCAAAATGCTCTTCAAACTGTGGAATATTTCGGCCCCATATCGCAGGCCTTCGCGGAAGGTGGGCGCGCCTACGGGCATGATCATGAATTCTTGAAAATCGACATTGTTATCAGCGTGAGAGCCGCCGTTCAAGACGTTCATCATAGGCACCGGGAGGGTCCGGGCGCTGACGCCGCCGAGATATTGGTAGAGCGGCAAGCCAACCGATTCGGCTGCAGCTTTAGAGACGGCTAACGAAACGCCCAAGATGGCGTTGGCGCCCAGCTTGGACTTGTTGTCGGTGCCGTCGAGTTCGCGCATAATGCTGTCGATCAAAATCTGATCGGTGGCGTCTATGCCGGTGAGTTCTTCTTCAATAGCGTCGATATTCTCCACCGCTTTTAGCACACCTTTGCCCAGGTATCGGTCCTTGTCGCCGTCGCGCAATTCGATGGCTTCATGCTCGCCGGTTGAAGCGCCACTTGGAACCGCTGCGCGGCCCACACTGCCGTCTTCCAAAAAGACGTCCACCTCAACCGTGGGATTGCCTCGTGAATCGAGAATCTCGCGGGCTTGGATCAATTGAATGAAGCTCATTTTTTCCTCCGGCAACGGTCTGTTTGTATCGACTACAGGCTTGTATGTTAGGACGCTGTTTCGAGGCTGTCAACTGGACGTTGAATCGTTGAGTTGTGCCTTGGCTTTTTGCCAGCTGGCTTCCAGAGCTGTGATGTCTGCATCCTTCATGTCGGTGTCGCGCTCGGCGAAATCTTCTTCCACCAAATGAAACCGCCGACGGAATCTGTTATTAGCCTGACGCAAGGCCATATCGGGCTGTACGTTCAGGTGCCGCGCCAAATTAACCACCGAAAACAGCAAGTCGCCGACTTCATGGCCGATGTGTTCAGCGTCGGTCCCGGCAGCGGCCGATTTGAGCTCGTCCAGTTCTTCGTGCAACTTGGCCCAAGCGCCATCAATGTTTGGCCAATCGAAGCCAGTGCGAGCGGCATCTTTTTGGTAGCCCATTGCTTGGTGCAAAGGTGCGGTGGCGGCGGGCAAGTCTTTCAAGACCGAATCAGTTGATGGGTCGAGGCCTTTGGCTAGCTTTTCCTCAGCTTTTACGGCATTCCAGAGTTCTTGGCTGTGGCCGGTGTCGCGGGCCTTTTTGTCACCAAAAACATGGGGGTGACGCCGGATCAATTTTTGATTTCCGTATTCGGCAATGTCGTTCATGTCGACGCCGGATTGTTCGCCTAGTATTTCAGTACAGAAGCAGACCATAAAAAGGACGTCGGCCAACTCTTCTTTGGTGGCTTCCAGGTCGTTTTCCAAGGTTGCCTCGACCACTTCACCGGCTTCGTCCATCAGGTATCGCGCCGCGTCGTGCAAGGTCTGCTTCTGGTCCCATGGGCAGCCATCTGGTGCGCGCAGGGTGTGGATCGTCTGGAGCAATGCTTGGAACGAACGGGACATGGCAAACCTCTCAAGTGGAAAAGCCGAATTTCGCTCAAAACTACACGATTATTCAGATATATCAACAGTGGCGCCTCGCCGCAGACCTGTTATTCTATTTGATTCGCACCAACGGCAACAAATCTGCAACGGAAGACGATTCTCCACGTGAGTGAATGGATCCGCATCAAAGGCGCGCGCCAACATAATCTGCAAAACGTCGACGTCGATTTTCCCCGCGGTGTGATGACTTCCGTCTCTGGGCTATCCGGTTCCGGCAAATCGTCGCTGGTCTTCGATACCTTGTATGCGGAAGGTCAACGCTGTTACGTCGAGTCTCTATCGACTTACGCCCGCCAATTTCTCGCCCGCCTGCCAAAACCAGACGTCGACTGGATCGACGGCATCAGCCCGGCAATCGCGATTGAACAACGCAACGCTGTTACCAGCGGTCGCAGCACCGTGGGCACCGTCACTGAAATTAACGATTACCTGCGCGTATTGTGGGCCCGCACCGGCAAAGTGATTTGCCCCGATTGTGAAATCGAAGTCACCCGCGATACACCGGAATCCATTTGGCGGGCAGTGCGCAAAGAGCGAGACGAAGACAGCGCTGTTCTCTTGTGCTATCCCCTCGTCATCGGTGAAGGCGGCGCGGCTGTTGGTTGGTGGGAACCCTTGCTGGCTCAAGGATTTCAACGTGTGGTGGTGAGGAAGAAAATCATTCGACTGGACGACGAAGAGACGGTGACCAAAACCAAACTCAAGCCGGGCCTCGTTGTTGACGTTGTGGTGGACCGCATCAAACTCACCGCCAAAGTTCGCTCCCGCTTTATCGAGTCTATCGAAATGGCTCTCGGGCAATCAGGTGGCTTGGTGTCCGTTCGTGATAACGATATCCAATGGCGCGATGAATATTCGGGTTCGCTGCGCTGCAACGATTGCGCACGAGTGTTCCCCGAACCGACTCCCCGTTTGTTTTCCTTTAATAGTCCCGAGGGCGCTTGTTCCGCCTGCAACGGCTTCGGTAATAAACTTGAGTTTGACGAAGATAAGATCATTCCAGATTCTGATTTGAGTGTGCGCGAAGGTGCGGTCAAACCTTGGAACACCGATACCTTTTCCCGCGACATGACGGCGCTGTTGCGTTTTTGCGCACGGCATAAAGTGCCCGCCGATGTCTCTTGGCATAAGATGTCTCGCAAGAACCAACTGTTGGTTCTTGAGGGAGGCGACAAATCTTATCCCGGCGTGATCCCGTTTTTAGAAAAAATGCGCAAGGAAATGAAGCAGGGTCATCACCGCTTTTTCACGCGACGATATATGGGGGACACCCTGTGCCGCGCTTGCGGCGGTAGCCGATTGCGCTCGGAGGCCTTGGCCGTCAAGCTGCAGGGGCAAACTCTGGGCGACATGGGGGCGCTGTCTATTGAAGATGCGCTGAAGAAGGCAGAAGGCATTCGACTGAACAAAACCGCCACCGCGGTGGCCGGCGAAGTTCGGGACGAAGTCGTGCACCGGTTACGGTTTCTAAGCCGTGTGGGGTTGGGTTATCTGACCTTGGATCGTTTGACGCGTACACTGTCGGGCGGCGAGGCACAACGCATCCATCTGGCTAATGCGCTGGGCGCGCGTTTGGTCGATACGCTCTATGTACTGGACGAACCCACTTGTGGCCTACACGCCAGTGATGTGAACAGATTGATCGATACGCTCAAGGATTTGGTTGCCGGCGGCAATACCGTGGTGGTGGTTGAGCATGATCTGGCAGTGTTGAAGGCAGCTGACCACTTCGTTGAATTGGGGCCAGGTGCCGGCACCAATGGCGGCCATGTTGTCTACCAAGGCGCCTTGGACAAGTTGATAAAATCTGGAGATACCATCACCGCTCGTCACATGCGTGGCGAAGTGCGTGGCGAACGAGAGGGCAGCCGTCGCGAAGTGGGCAAAGCTGCCGTGGTGGTCAAAGGCGCGCGTTTGCACAATCTGCAAAATCTGGATGTGAAAATTCCGCTGCACTGTTTTGTTGTGCTCACCGGCTTATCTGGTTCGGGCAAGAGCAGTTTGATGAACGGATGCCTTTACGACGGTTTGACCGCTCGCGTGGCCGGTGGTACGGGCCGAGCTTTTCCTTTCACGGCATTGCAAGGGGCTCATGGCGTCGGGAAAGTGGTGCGGGTAGACCAAACCAGTATCGGCAAAACGAGCCGCTCAAACCCAGCCACCTATTTGCAAATATTGTCGCCGATTCGTGAGCTGTTTGCTGGTACTCAACAAGCGATCGCAGCGGGGTTTGGCACTGGTCGGTTTAGCTTCAATACAGCCGGCGGACGCTGCACCAATTGCCAAGGCATGGGATACCATCGGGTGGAGATGCAGTTTATGGCTGACATCACCGTCCCGTGCGAAGATTGCCGGGGCAGTCGATTCAACCCGAGCACGCTGGAAATCAAATATAAAGGAATGAGTATCGCTGAGGTCTTGGCCATGACCATTGAAGATGCGCTGAAGTTCTTTGGTGATGTGTCAGCGATCAGCCAACGACTGTGGTTGCTCAAGAAGGTGGGGTTAAGTTATCTCACCTTGGGACAGCCAGCGCCTACTTTGTCAGGTGGGGAAAGCCAGCGTTTAAAGATTGCGCGCGAGTTAGCCATGCCGTCTGGGAAGAACAATTTGTACTTGTTGGACGAACCGACCACAGGCTTGCATGCCGAAGATGTGCGCGCGTTGGTGAAGGTGCTGCATGAATTGGTGGACCGCAAACATTCCGTATTGGTGGTCGAACACAATATTGATCTCATAAGTGAATCCGATTGGGTAATCGATCTGGGTCCCGGAGGCGGTATACACGGCGGACGAATTGTGGCTCAGGGAACACCCGAACAGGTGGCTAAAATTGAGCGATCGGCGACTGGTCGTTATCTGGCGGAAAAATTGGCTCGCTGAGTTATTATTAAATAATCGCATTATTGATCAGTATTTCGATTGATTTCGGCATTTGATGCCGCCATACCCTTCCTTGCGGCTGGTTCTCTGCCGTGGCATACACCTTGCAAATTATCAGCACAATGGAAATTGGAGATCCAAGCCCCAAACCTGATAACTGGCTTATTCGCAATCAGATAAGACATCGATTGCCGAATATCTGCCAAACCTGCGAGGAAAAATGTGCCCGATCTGCTGAGGAAAAAATTCCTGGGAGAGGAAGAATCCAAGAACCGGCCGGCAACCCGCCAGTCGTCTACTCGCGGTTGGTCAAGCACGGCCAGCAACCTGAGTCATGAACTGCGCACTCCATTAACCTCGATGAAGAGCAGCTTAAGCCTGGTCTTGTCAGGAGACGCGGGCCCAGTGGGCGCTGACCAGAGTCATTTCCTCAATATGGTTATGCGCAATGTCAATCGGCTAGAGCGGCTGATTGACGATCGGTTGGGCAACGCGCGTTCCGTGAATAACGACCCTGCACCGGTTGTTGACCTCGCGCCAATCATCGCTGAAGTGATTGAGATGCAAGCCCTCGCCGCCGAACAATCGAGCGTGCTTTTGACGGCCTCGGATATCCCAAAAGAATTGACCGCCCAAATTGACCCCGACAAGCTTGTGCAAATTTTGACGAATGTGATTGGCAATGCCATCAAGTACACGCCTGAGAATGGTTCGGTACGCGTGTGGTTGGAGCGCGGCATGCCGGCTGACCCCGGCTTGGCCGGTCAACTGGCGCGCGAATTTAATCTCATATGGAGCACCTTTAGTCTGACCATTCAGGATACAGGTGTCGGCCTGAGCTGCGCAGCCTGTGCTCGCGTCTTTGAACCATGGTACCGCGCCAGCAGCGTCGTGCCGGGCACTGGTTTGGGATTGCCCATTACCAATGCCTTGGTTGCCGAATATGGCGGGCATATCCGGCTCGATAGTGCGCTTGGCCATGGCACGACAGTGCGCATTGATCTGCCACAGGACCATCAGAGCAGCCTGCTGATGCGCGCGGCCAATAGCTTACAAGCCTTGGTCAGCGATGGAGGTGCGCAAACTCTCGCTGTCTTGGATGCGCGCGAACACACTGGAGATCAAGAGCAATTGTTTGAAGTGCTGAACGCCTTTGTTGCGTCGCATTCTGATCATGAAGTGGTGACCGTGGTGCCGGGGCTATTTGCCTCGGTCGTACCGACGTCGGCCGCTTGGTCGCGATCGTGGGAAATGAATTGGCTATCGCTGCTGCAGGAACACGGCTGCTCTGCGGGCACGAGTTGGCGGCTGTTGGCTTGGCACGGAACCCCTAGAAATCAAGAATCAACCATGCGGTTTAACCGCCGAACCCTGAACTAACGTTCACACGTTTGCCGGTCTATCCGGAAAACTGGAGGCAATGTCAATGAAGCGCAATTTGCGGGTACTGGTCGTCGACGACGAGCCGGATATTCTCGAAACTTTGGAATTCAGCTTATCTCGTCAGGGGTTTGAAGTCGCTACGGCGATTGACGGGCTCGAAGGACTAGAAAAAGCCAAACGCACGCCGCCGGATTTCATGATCCTGGACGTGATGTTGCCCGGATGCAATGGCTACGAGGTTAGCCGTATGCTCAAAGAGTGGATGGATAATGATCCTGAAGCGACCGTTTTTCCCATCATGCTCCTGACCGCGCGCAAAGTGGAGTCCGAAGACCGCGAGAAGTTCATCGCAACCTGGTCGCGGGCCGATGCTTGTGTTTACAAGCCGTTTGAGCTCTCGGAAGTGGTCAGTACGATCAATACACTGGCTGCGGAATCAGCTCGCTAAATGCACCGCCGCATCACTTCCATCTGGTGCTAGAGTGGTGAGTTAGTGGTTGGATTGGGAAAATGCGCTCCGTCGCTTGACATTCTAACGGTGGGCGTGTTTTATTCCCTCTCCCGCAAGGCTTCGGCCTTGTCTCGGGACCGGTGCCTGGGTAGCTCAGTCGGTAGAGCACATGATTGAAAATCCTGGTGTCGGCGGTTCGATTCCGCCCCCAGGCACCAC
>JBLIOK010000085.1:0-10040 GCA_047639735.1 Candidatus Krumholzibacteriia bacterium
CAAGTAGGGAGCGGTCAGCACAACGCTAAAACCCGGTTGGCGATTGATCAGCGGTTGCGGTAACGCTTGGGCAAAGGGAAAAGCAAAACTGAGCGGATAGGTCACGTCATTGAGAAAGCCTTCGCCACGCACCAAGTGGCGCGCCACCGAAAGATGGGTGTACAGGTCTGCCGTCGGTAAAACTGGTCGCGCCGGGTGCCACGGCAACCACGCCGCGACAAAGAGCAGGGTAGCCAGCACCGCGCTCATCCAACCACTGCGGCTTGTTCCCAATTTAATGCCCATAGAATTCAGCCCCGCTCGTGCTACACTCGCCGCCAACTGCCAACGTCATTGCATCAGCAACTTAGAGACGCGCTGTCAAATCTGTCAATCGCGAAAGGGTTTCCGCCATGCGCCGCTTGCCAATATTCACCTTCCTGTTCCTCTCCTTCGTTTGGATCTCATCCAGCTGGGCCACCTATTCGATCGTTGCCCGCGACATGGAAACCGGCGAGATGGGCGTGGCTGTCCAGTCTCATTGGTTTAGCGTGGGGTCGGTGGTTCCCTGGGCCCAAGCGGGTGTCGGTGCCGTTGCCACCCAATCATTGGTTGACCCTAGCTATGGTAGCAAAGGGATTTCCCTGATGTCTGGCGGCGCCTCGCCAGTGCTCGCCCTAGAACAATTGCTTTTGGCCGACGAGCATCCGGAAATCCGCCAAGTGGCAATGGTGAATGCGCACGGTGAAGTTGCGGCTCACACCGGCGCCAAGTGCATCGACTACGCCTCGCACATTGTTGGCAATGGCTATTCGGTACAGGCGAACCTGATGAAAAACTCGACGGTGCCTCAAGCCATGGCCAAAGCTTTCGAGAACGCGAAAGGACCATTGGCCGAACGATTGCTCGCCGCTTTGGCGGCTGCGCAAGCTGAAGGCGGCGACATTCGTGGCCAACAATCGGCGGCGATATTGGTCGTTAGTGCCAAGGCAACTGGAGAGAAATGGGTCGATGTGTTGGTTGACTTGCGGGTTGAAGATCACGCGGCGCCCGTCGAAGAATTGAGCCGGCTTCTAGAAATCCACCGTGGATACGCCTTGATGAATGATGGCGATTTGGCCGTCGAAAACGGAGACCTCAAAGGGGCCGACTATTTCTATGGTGAAGCCCAAAGGATATTGAAAGACAACCTCGAGGCGGAATATTGGCACGCTGTTGCCCTGGTCAATGCGGGCAACCTTGACTCTTCATTGCCTTTGTTTGGCAAGATATTCTACGCCGACGAAAACTGGCGCCGGTTGATACCGCGCTTGGTGAAAGCCGAATTGCTCTTAGCCGACGCCGAATCGGTGGCAAGAATCATGACCGTGATCCCCGCCCAGAAATGACCGTCGCCAAAGCCAGGAAAGCGCCGACTGCCCCCACTGGCCACAACCCACTAGAGGCTGGGCCAGTGGCCGCGTCGACCGCCCAACCCAAAGCGGGCGCCATAATCATCGCCGTAACGCCTTTGGCCTGGCTTTCAATGGACATGACGGTCGCGCCGATTTCTTCATCGGCGTGGTCGTCAAAGCGACTGACGTGCATGGGACGGAACAGGTTCTGCATCAAATTCAGCAAAATAAAGATCACAATAGCAGGCACCATCAGCCCTGAGCGCAAGATGGGCACCAGCGCGGCGTAAAGAACAACCGTTCCCCACCAAACCAGGCGAACGCCCTTTTCTTCGCCACCCCAACGTTCGGCAACACGATACGAATTGCGGCTGGCCCAGGCTGCCAATCCAAAGAGAACCAAATACACGACGCCGATCAAAAGGGGTTCGCGTGTTTTTTCATTGATTCCGAGCAACAACGGAGCGCCCAAAGCAGCCTGGCGCGTGATCGGCTGCAAGTAGTCTCTAGCCGCCTTGAAAGTGCCTTCAAAGGTCGCCGATTCCAACACCAAACGACGCAAAGGGGCGGATTTTTTCAGCCGTCGCCAAGTGAGTTTCAGGTGTTGCGACAGCCCACTATCAGATTGAGCCTGAGACGGAGTTTGATCGAGCAACGCTGGGTACCCCAAGAAATTCACCACACCCAACACGTAGGGCACAATCGTGAGGTAAAACATCCAACGATATTGTCCGGTAAATATCATCACGCCGGTCGCGATAACAATGCTCAACGCCGAACCCAGCTTCGACCACGACCGCGTATGGCCGTAAATTTGAATCTTTTCTTCCAAACGTCCTTCTGCACGTAACCAACTGAAAATAATTGCCTTATGAGTGCCCGTGCGAAAGGCGTCGCCACAAGCGTAGAGCATCATAGCGCCCGAAAAATGCAAAAACGTGGTGCCGGCGGCGAAGGTCAAAAACGACAAAATGTAAGCCAGAAACGAGGCGATCATGGCCTTGCGACGACCGTACAGGTCGGCCCAAACACCCGACGGGATCTCGAGCAGATTAGCGGTCAATTCGCGCACCGCTACCAACAATCCGATCTGGGTAAAACTGAGGCTTTGGTCGAGGAAAAAGAGCACCAAAAACGGTTCAAAATACCGTTGGTTTTTCAAGAATCCGTAGAGTGAAAAACGGAATAACATGGCGTTACTCGGAAACGCTAAAAAAATCGATTTTATAGCGGTCGCGTAACACGTTGAAGTGATGCAACTCGTGTGCGGCTATCAGCCAAGGCAAGACACTAACCGGCACCTCTTCGCCGTTGGATATGCCCACGCGCGCGATGTTTTCTGGGGCAAAACTGTCAAAAAGAAAGAGGCTGCTGGCACGCACCGCTTGGTGTTCCATCCATAGTTCGGGTCGCGAACGCTGACTCGCATTGCTATTGGCCGCCCAAATGGATTCGTCCATGCCCGGTTGCTGGTTTGGCTCGCCACGGGCGATCCAAAGTGCCCGTAGTTGAAAAAGGCGTTCGGTATCAAGCAAGTGGCCCACGACCTCTTTAACGGTCCATTTGCACTCTTCATAGCGAAAATCGGCCTGTTCTTCGGTCAGTTCTTGCATGCCATTGGAAAGCACGGCGCCCTGCTGGTGCAACAGCTCAAAGACGTTGTCCTGGTCATCTTCGATTTGTGAAAGATAAGATGCCAAGTAGTCAGAATAGGCGCCATCAGCAGGTTTCGTGTAGCGAATCATTGATTTCTCTTTTTTGTCGATTATGTTGCAGAAAATGGACCATCACACTCAGAGGAAGTCAGTACAATGATTGAAGCAGGTAAATCCGTCAAAGTCCACTACAAGGGCACACTCGCCGATGGCACTGTTTTTGACAGCTCCGAAGGCGGCGACCCCATCGATTTTGAAATCGGCAGCGGCCAAGTGATTCCCGGTTTCGACGCCGCCATACGTGGCATGGAAGTCGGCCAAACCGAAGTCGTGCAAATCGTTTGCGAAGAAGCATACGGCGAACCACGGGAAGAGATGATCGGTGAAATCCCCCGCGCAGAACTGCCAGAAGACCTGGAACCAGAGGTTGATATGGTCTTGGAGATGCAATCGCCCGAAGGCAACATGCCCGTGCGTATCGTTGCGGTGGCCGAAGAGGCCGTGACCTTGGATGCTAACCATCCGCTGGCCGGACACGATCTGACGTTTGAGCTGACTTTGGTGGAAATTTCCTAGAGACAGCCTCGGCGCCTTCTGTGATGCGAAGCAGGCCTTCGGGCCTGTTTCGCTACCCCTCCAACTAGCAGTCAAGTATCATCCCCACAAGACGATAACTACTCCGAAGACTTGTTTTCGCACCAGGGGGCGCTTAGGCCCCTTCCTCGGAGATTTACGTTATGGCCCGCAAACACCTACTCGCCTTGATGGTGTTGAATATCGTCCTGACCCTATGGTCAGGCGCGGCGCGGGGTACCTCTGAACTTCCTATCCGATTCCACCGCCTGATGCTCGAAGATGGCCTTTCCCAGAGCTCTATTGTCTCGATTTATCAGGATAAACGGGGCTTCATTTGGATGGGCACCCAAGATGGGCTCAATCGTTTTGACGGCTCGCAGTTCATCAACTACAAATCAGATCCCGACAGCAAATTCAGCCTCACCGGCGCCAACATCACTTGCATCACCGAAGACCAATATGGCGACCTGTGGCTAGGCACCGAGGGCGGCGGCTTTCACCGTTACGACCGCGACCTTGAACTGTTTTATGCCTTTCGCAACGATCCCAATGACACTGATCTTAAGCACAATCTTGATGTGCGAGATGTGGTCGTCGCCGACGATGGCACAATTTGGCTAGCTACTCTTGATGACGGACTTGTACAATATGATCCGGTAAAAAGCACCTTCAGACGCTTTTTCCACGACTCTCATGACCCCGCGAGCATTTCTTCGAACAGCGTGCATGCGCTGCTCTTAGGCGCTGACAACAGTCTTTGGGTCGGCACGTCTGCAGGCTTGAGCCATGTGGACCTCGCCAGTGGCCAAATAACCAACCACATCTACGATTCCAACGATAATAACTCCATTGTACCGGGCGAAGTTGTGAGCTTGAGCCAAGGCCTGCAGGGAAGAATTTGGATCGGCACGTCAAAAATGCTGGGCAGTCTGGATCTGACGACTTCAGAGTTTTCCAATCATATTCTTTGCCAAGCCAACGACCCGAACAATTCCGAATTCACCATCACCTCGACTCTTGAACTGGCAAATGGAACCCTTTGGGTAGGCACCGAACACCACGGACTGTATCTGTTGGGCGTCGAATCCGGCGAGAGCCGCAGCTACGTGAATATTCCCCGCGATGAATCAAGTCTCAGCGACAACGAGATCAACTCCATTTTGATTGATCGCACGGGCGTGATTTGGGTGGGCACCAGCAATGGCGCCAACCGTCTTGACAGCAAAGCCAAACAATTTTTGCATGTGTTTAACCAACCGGGCAGTTCGGCGAGCCTGAGCCACGATTGCGTTTGGGCCATGGCCGAAACCAAATCCGGCGATTTGTGGACGGTGACCGAAAAGGGCCTCAACATTTACGACGCCGAAACGGGCACGGTTGAACAAGTTTTGGCAGACCCGGAAGACCCCTCGTCTCCTAGCTACAACTCGTTTGTCGACGTGCACGAAGACGCGCAGGGAAAGATTTGGTTGGCCTCGCGTGACGGAGCGCTCAACCGCTACGATCCCGCAACTGGGTTGTACGAACGGTTTGAGCCGGACCCGCTACAAACGGGCAAATTAGCGACCGATCGAGTTTTCACCATCGAAGGCGACGACCAAGACCGGGTTTGGTTTGGTTCGATGGAAGGCCTTGAAGTGTATGACACGGCTACCGACGAATTCACTTCTCTGCGACACAACCCAAATGACCCCAAAAGTTTACCGAAGGGCAGCATCCGTGCGATGACCTTCGATCAAAAAGGGCGGATGTGGGTCAGCGTTTGGGGCAACGGCGTATCCTATCGCGACCCCCATACTGGTGAATTCCACCATTTTCAAAGTGAACCAGACAACCCGCAAAGCCTGAGTGGCAACGTCGCTTTGAGTATCTTTTCCGACAGTCATGAGCGAATTTGGATTGGCACGATTTCCGGCCTCAATCTCTTGGACCCTGAAACCGGAATCTGCACCTGGTTTACCGAGCGTGACGGCTTGCCGAACAATACGATTTGTGGCATTCAAGAAGACACTTCAGGTCAGCTTTGGTTCAGTACGAACTACGGTTTGGCTCAATTCAATCCTGAAACCGGCGCCGTAAAAACCTACACCGCGCGCGAAGGAATTCAGGACAACGAATTCAACATGGGCGCCTACCACGTTGGCCGCAGCGGCATGATGTATTTTGGCGGCATCCGCGGCTTCACGGCATTCTATCCAGACAGCATCCGGCACAACCCCTACGTGCCCGAAGTGGTCTTGACCGACTTTCGCATTTTCAATCGTCCGGTAAAAATTGGGCCCGATGAAGACGGGAACGTGATTCTCGACAAGACGATCAGCGAAGCAGAACACATTCACCTGTCCCACAGCGACAACGTGATCAGTTTCGAATTCAGTGTGCTGCATTTTGCGTCGCCGGAAAAAAACAAATATTCCTACAAGCTTGAAGGTTTTGAAGAACACTGGAATGACGTGGGCACGCGGCGCCACGCGACCTACACCAACTTGCCGCAAGGCAACTACACCTTCCGCGTGCGTGGCACCAATAATGACGGTGTGTGGAACAACGATGGCGCTAGAGTACAGATCTCCGTGCATCCCCCATTCTATAAAATGGCCTGGTTCATTGCCTTGATGATCGCGTTAGCCAGCGCGATGATCTATGGCCTGCATCGCTACCGAATGCGGTTGGTTGATGTGAAGAACCGCGCTTTGGAACGAAGAGTGGGCAAGCGCACCGTTGACCTGACTCAAGCCAATGACAAACTGCAACAAGAGATTTCCGTGCGAACGCGCGTCGAAGACGAATTGCGCGACGCCAAAGATTCTGCAGAGGCCGCCACCCGCGCCAAAAGCGAATTTCTAGCCAACATGAGTCACGAGATCCGCACGCCGATGAACGGTGTTTTGGGCATGTCGACGATCATGTTGGATACCGAATTATCCAACGAACAACGCGAATACAGCGAGATGATTTTTGCCAGCGCCAACAACCTGTTGGTTGTCATCAACGACATCCTCGATTTCTCGAAAATCGAAGCCGGCAAACTCGAAATGGAAGAGATCGAGTTCGACTTGTGCGACGTGATCGACGACGTGGCCGACATGCTCACCCTCAAAGCCAACGGCAAGGGGCTGCATTTTAGCTGCGTCATTGAACCCGGCGTGCCACGCATATTGATGGGCGATCCGGGTCGGTTGCGACAAGTTTTGACCAACCTGACCAACAACGCCGTCAAATTCACCAGCGATGGCAGCGTGCAGGTTGTTGCATCATTAGTGGTGCAAGAAAAATCGTGGTCTGAGTTACGGTTTGAAGTGCGAGATACCGGCGTTGGTATTCCTGCCGATCGTGTGGAAAAGATCTTCCAAAGCTTTACCCAAGTCGACGCCTCAACGACTCGCCAATACGGCGGCACGGGCTTGGGCTTGGCCATCGTCAAACAGTTGGTCAAACTGATGGGCGGCTATATCGGAGTCGACAGTGTTGAAGGAGAAGGCGCCACTTTTTGGTTCACGGCCGGCTTCCAGTCAGAACTGCAAGCGGTGCCAGTCAAACCGCTGCCTGTGTTCATTGTTCATAGCAATGTAGACACCCGGCATGTTTTGGCACAGCAAGTCAACTATCTCGGATACGAATGCCATGAGTTTGACCCAGCTGACTTGAATGCAGGTCACGAAGTTCGCAATCCTCAACAAGTGACGGCGATCCTGGTCGGCTGCGACGGCGATCGCGCAGAAATTTTCGGCATCGTGAACAATGTCCGCAATACTTTGTGCGATGGCACCCAGCCCATCATCTTGCTGAGCGAACTCGGCAATACGACGGTTCATGCGGATATCACCAAGCTCAATATCAATGGTTTATTAACCGTACCTGTGCACCACGATCGCCTCGAAGTGATTTTGAATGAAGCCGACGTTGCCAATCAACCCAACTTATTGCCCGATGAGAATGCTGAAGAACTTCGCGGTGAAGAAGCCACGTCGGCCAAGCCGCTGGTGCTGCTTGCTGAAGACAATCCGATCAACCAGCGCGTGGCGAGTCTCATCCTTGAAAAACTAGGTTACGAAGTGGAAGTAGCTTCCAATGGACTGGAAGTGTTGGAAGCGGTTGCGCGTACCGATTACGCCGCGATTTTGATGGATGTGCAGATGCCGAAGATGGATGGACTGGAAACCGCGCGACGGATAAGGGCAGATGATTCGAAGGCTATCAACCCTAGGGTGCCTATTATTGCGCTCACCGCTCATGCGATGAATGACGACCGGCGCCGCAGCCTTGAAGCCGGCATGGACAACCATGTTTCCAAGCCTATTGATTCGAGCCTCATCGCCGGCATTTTGGAGCGCCACATCAGCGATGCGCAGAAATCGCCCGTCAACTGCAGCACGCCCGAGCTCATCGCTCCCATGTACCGCGTCTGACCAAAACCCCTGGCCCGACTTAGCGGAATTCGATTTCACCCATGTTCGTTTTTTGAGTGACCCTCAGCGTTGGCTTCGGCACTTCTTCATCAGTTCGGATCAGGGTTGGGTTGGCTTCGGCTGATTTATCGTACGTCAGGTTGCGCGGGACGGCGACTTCCATCCCTCCCATTTTCACGGCCAGGGTTGCGTCACAATCGTTGAGCCATTCGCCCGAAAGATCCAGGGCCACACCGCCCATGTTGAAGCCGATGTCGACGACTCGCGGGCTGGCGTTGCCGAGATCTTGAATTTCGCCGCCGCCCATGCGGCCGTGCAAGGAGAACGTGCCCAGGGGTTGGCGCAACGGTTCGCTCACTTCAAAGGAAATACCACCTTGGCGCATGCGCAGATCGATGTCGGTCAGCCAAAGGCCGCCCACGTCTGCTTCGAGTCCGCCCTGATTAACCAGAACGTTCAGCTCAAAAGGCAGGTCGGGCGGAAGGTAAATGTGGATACTTGTTTCGTCGTTCCCATCCATGATGCCGCTCAGCATGGCTTGCAGGCCTGATATTGTACGCCGGAAACGCAATTGATACACCCAGGAGGAATCGGCCCAGGTGTGCCCAAACTGATTCAGTTCGTAGATATTTGCATCGTAACTCGCCTTAACAAGAACACCATCACCTGGTTTGCCCGGGTGCAAGTGGAATTCACCCTGGTTCAGTTCGAGAACAACGCGGCCCAGCCCGGCAAGAGGTTTGTTTTCGTCTTTGGGGTCCGACCATTCGATCGCAACGGATTCATCACTTGGAGCTGACTCTGAGGTCAAGACTTCTTCGCGGAGTTCTTCGTCGCCGTTGCGATTGACCACCACCGCCAGGTTGATACCCAAGATAATCAAGATCAGCGCCACGAACGCTAAGATCCCTAAACAACCAATCTGCAAACATCCCTTGGGCTTGCCCATAACCACACTCCGTCAGCGCTATAAATGAAAAAACTCCGTCAACCTAAAGTTGTACGGAGTTATTCTAATACAGTTGCGGGCAAAGCGTGAGTATTATCGAGCTAGACCTTTTGTACCTCGTGGCGCTCACCATTCCTGATGCGATAGCCTTTGATGGTTTGGCGCATCCACTCGGTGCGCTCGGCTTGATGAATACAGGTGCCTGCGTTAACAGCAAATACGTCAAGAGCTTGCAGATCATGCTCGCTGTAGTTAATTCCGCGTGAACGGCTGCTGATATTCAAGACTCCCACCAATTCATCGCGCACGATAATCGGCACGACCATGGCAGCGTAAAGACCTCGCTTGCCAACGTCCAAACTTGGATAGTTGGAAACGTCAATATTTTCGCCCAGCAACAACGACTCGCGGGTCTTTGCCACGTAACCGGCAATGCCTTCGCCGACGGGTTGGGTAACACCCTTGAGTTTAGTCATATCCAAGTGACCGGAAGCGGCTTTCATTTCCAAATTTTTGCGGTCTTCGCTGACCAACATCAAACTCGCTTGCTGACAATTGAAGACTTCAAGACAGGTGCTGGTGATTCCTTGAAACAAACGCATGGGATCGGCCACAGCGCCCATCATCCGAGTCACATTCAACAGCGCATGCATGCGGATCGCGTTTTGCTTTTGAAATTCACTCGCGCGGTTTTGCATGCCCTGCACACGAAACCGCGAACGGGTTATCTTTATTTGGTGATAGGTCAGCTGCAAGACGAGCACGACGATCAAGCCGCCGAGGCCGGCGATGATCGTGATGTCGGTGCGTTCTCCAGGCCAATAGGCTTGCAAGGATGTGCGCAACGTCGGCATCACCGCTAGCAACAAACCGATTGTGCTTGAGATACATATGCTGGCCAACAGATACCAATTCCGCATGGACTCACGCTCTAAGCGTCTGCGGTCTTCAGCGTGATCGTTATAACCAGACTCCGCCGCTGTATCCGCTGCGTCTGTTTGGTGAGAAGTCGATTCCATGGCCCGTGTGTCTCCTACTGATTGTTTGTTTGGACCTCTCGACAAGAAGCCCACATAAT
>JBLIOK010000086.1:0-9991 GCA_047639735.1 Candidatus Krumholzibacteriia bacterium
GAGTACGCTGCCCCCGAAGCGTTGGACCAGACTTTTGATGTTGAGGGCGAAGTGGCGGCGGAAATCAGCCGCTTTTTTACCACCAACGGTTTTCGCCTATATTCGCGCGCATATAGCCGACTAGTCATTACTGCTGAGTCCATTCCGGCGATTCTTAATCCTGGCTTACCCACGACTGCGAATGAGTATTGGCCGCAGGGGTGGGCTAAAGGGCGATTACTCAAGAGCAACGCGTGGTTTAAACGTCTTGAAAACCTTGGCTATGGACTGCACGTGGTGCAATCGGATTTCTTGCGTTATCTGGACCAAAATTCAGCGGAAGATTGGCCTGCGCGAACCGTTTTAACTCATTATACCGCCGAGTCCATTCACGCCTTAGCCGGCACTTCTTTGTCTGCGGCAGAGAAACTCAGTCACATTCTGGGTGCTTACTGCCGCTTGTCATGGTTGCTGAGCATGGGGCGAGATGTCTATACCGATTTTCGTCTAAGATTTGGTGAGGAAATGCCCGGGCTGTCGGACTGGGATCGGGCCGATGGTCTGGTAAGCCCTCTGACGAGTATGGAAGTCGGCGAACGAATGGTCAGCGATTTGAAATCAGTCCAGGCGGGGCAAGCGGTGGTGGCCCATTTGCTTTTACCTCATTTTCCCTATGCATTTACGGCTGATTGTTCGTTAGCCCCAATGGGGCGCAAATGGTTAAATTCCTATGCCAAAGAGGCCTACCCTGCTCGCAATACTCTGGCCTCGCGAGCTGATCGGTATCCCCATTATTTGGCTCAGATCCGTTGCACTAACCTCTTGCTGAGCAATATGTTTGATGCGTTACGAGAGGCTGGCGTTTGGGACAACGCCATTATTGTTTTGCACGGTGACCATGGCAGCCGACTTAATCTGAGCAATCCATTGCCTGAAACTAGGGATCAGATGTCAAATAGTGACTTTGCCGAAGCATTCGGCACTCTTTTGGCGATCAAGCTACCAGGCGAGCCCGGTCTTGTCGACCGCAGCCAAGTCGCTTTGGATGATTTCTTCGAACAGGTGTTTTTGCGTGAAAACGCCAGTTGGCCACCGCCCAGCTACGAACCGGATCCTAAAGCTCTCGCGGAACCGTGGATCATATTGACTAACCGTCAGGATTCCTTGATCAAGGTGCCTCTGCCGGAGTTTGCCAATGGCGGGGCGAAAACCAGTCAATAACCCCCGAAAACGACCGAAAACTCTTGCAGAAGACCACTCATTCTTCTATATTCCGGCCGACTCAAACGGCGCTAGGATAACCTAGGGCTGGGAATGAGTCGATTAACATGTGCGGGATGACGCCATGTCGATTCACTGCAGGACAAATTATTGCCCACAGTGACGACTGTTGTTTCCAAGGATGTTCAGTTGAACGACGTGTCTAACTGAAGCATCTGCGGTCATCCTGCGGCCATCGTGACGCAAACGCGTGACGGATATTTCAGGAGGTTCTAGACGATGGCACTTTCAAGAGAACAAAAAGACGGCGTGATCACGAAGTTCAAAAAGCACGAGAACGATTCGGGTTCGCCCACCGTTCAAGTGGCACTTTTGACCGAACGGATCAATACTCTCAGTGCGCATTTTAAAATGCACAAGGCGGATCATCATTCCCGCCGTGGTCTGCTTAAAATGGTGGGGCAGCGCAAGCGCTTGCTCACCTATTTGAAGCGTAAAGACCTTGAGGGTTACCGTAGTCTGATCAAAGAATTGGGCATCCGCGGTTGATCAACTTCGGAAACACAGCCTCTTGATATTGAGTGATCGGTCGCGGTTTTTGTCGCGGCCGTTCACTGTATATATAAGAGTTAATTTGTTTTCGGGGCACAACTCGGGTTTCTGAATCACGCCACATGGCGATAGTCAGCGGAAAGAAAAAATGAAAGGGCACATGGTGTGCCTGACGCAGTCGGTGTCGTTCGCGGAATAAGCCGCCCGAAACCATTTCGAAGGAAAATAGAGAATGAGTAAGCAAATAGTTAGTATGGAGATGAACGGTGCAACGTTCAGCCTCGAAACCGGCCGCATGGCCAAACAAGCCAACGGTTCTTGTATCGTGAGCATGGGTGACACCATGAGCTTGATGACCGTCACGGCTAGCAAAAAGCCCGCCGACCGGGATTTCCTCCCGTTGTTTGTGGAGTACCGTAATAAGACTTATGCCGCTGGTAAAATTCCCGGTGGTTTCTTCAAACGCGAGGCCCGTCCCAGCGAACGCGAGACGTTGACCTGCCGTTTGATTGATCGGCCATTGCGTCCGATGTTCCCCTCAGATTACCGGAACGAAGTGCAGATCGTGGCCTTCGTGATCAGCGCTGACACCGATTTTCACGCTGACACCTTGAGCATCACCGGTGCTTCGATGGCCTTGGCGCTGTCTGATGTGCCGATGCATGAAATTGTCTCTGGCGTACGGGTTGCCGACGTCGATGGCGAGTTCATTCCTAACCCTACTTTCGAGCAACTTGAAGAATCGTCCATGGATTTGATTGTCGCCGGTACCGACGAAGTCATCGCCATGATCGAGGGCGAGTGCTTGGAAGTTCCGGAAGAACGTCTTCTGGATGCCATCGAGTTCGCTCACGTCTGGATCAAGAAGTTGAACGGCTTGCAACGCCAATTGCTCGAAGTTGCCGACAACAAACTGACCAAGAAAGTGCACGTGCCTACCGAGGCCTTGAGTGCCGATCTTTGCCAGCAAGTTGAAGACCTGATTTTGCCAGAGTTGAAAGAGGCCATTGTGGTCAAGGGCAAATTTGAACGGGCCGACGCCTTGACTGCGGTCAAAGAAAAAGTCGTCGCGCACTTCACTGACGATGATGGCAAAGCCAACCCCGACGCCAAAAAAGCGTTGGCAAAGCTGGAAAAAACCACCATGCGCGAGTTGATTCTCAACACGGGCACTCGCACCGATGGTCGTGACCTGACAACCGTCCGCGACATCACCATCGAGACCGGC
Source organism: Candidatus Krumholzibacteriia bacterium (assembly GCA_047639735.1). Lineage (GTDB taxonomy): Bacteria > Krumholzibacteriota > Krumholzibacteriia > LZORAL124-64-63 > LZORAL124-64-63 > JAGRNP01. Next base: position 2,981 of record JBLIOK010000086.1, read on the forward strand.
GTTCTGCCGCGTGCTCATGGTTCCTGCTTGTTCACCCGTGGCGAGACCCAAAGTTTGGGAACCGTCACCTTGGGCAGCAAGCAAGCTGAGCAACGTGTCGAGCCTTTGAACGGCGAGCAGTACTGGTCGAAATACTACCTGCATTACAACTTCCCTCCCTTCAGTGTGGGTGAAGTTGGTCGCTACAGTGGCACCGGTCGTCGTGAAATCGGTCATGGTAAATTGGCCGAACGCGCCATCCGCCCGATCCTGCCAGATCTCGAAGACTTCCCCTACACCGTTCGTTTGGTGTCGGATATCTTGGAGAGCAACGGCTCTAGCTCCATGGCAACGGTTTGCTCTTGCTGCCTAGCCATGATGGATGCTGGTGCTCCTTTGCGGGCCAAGGTCGCTGGTGTGGCCATGGGCTTGATCAAAGAAGGCGACCGCATCGCGGTGCTGACCGATATCCTGGGCGTGGAAGATCACCTCGGCGACATGGACTTCAAGGTCACCGGTACTCGTGAAGGCATCACGGCGTTCCAGATGGACACCAAAATTGCGGGCTTGCCTCGTGAGGTGATGGTCAAAGCGTTGAATGAAGCCAAGGACGCCCGGATGCACATCCTGGATGTTATGGACGAAGCAATGCCAGAATCACGCGCTGAAATGAGCCAATACGCGCCGAAGATCGAGACCGTGCAAATCCCGGTTAAGAAAATCGGACAGTTGATCGGGCCAGGCGGCAAGGTCATCAAGAAGATCCAAGAAGAGACTGGCGCCACCATCGAGGTGGACGACGAAGGAACCGTGTTCATCAGCAGCATCGATCAAGCTGGTGGAGCCGCGGCGATGGACTTCGTGGTTGGCCTGATGGCCGAGCCTGAACTCGACAAAGTATACGACGGTATCGTGAAGACCATTGTGGACTTCGGCGCGTTCGTTGAATACTTGCCGGGTAAAGATGGTTTGCTCCATATCAGTGAACTCGAATGGCGCCGCGTGGGCAACGTCGAAGACGTGCTCCAAGTTGGCGATAAAATTCAAGTGAAACTGGTGGAGATCGATGGCCGGACTGGCAAAGTGCGCTTGAGCCGCAAGGCTTTGTTGCCGCGTCCTGATGGTGCCGAAGACTCGCCACCTCGCGACGATCGTGGCGGTAGCGGCGGTGGCCGTGGCCGCCGGTAAGGTCTGAAGCCAATGAACCTCGATCCATATCGGAACGAGACGCCGCCCCGCCGGGATGTTCTCCCAGGCGGGGCGGTTTTGCTCTCAACACCCATGCCGTCAGCCCATGCGGTGACGTTGGGTGTCTGGCTGCGTACCGGTAGCGAAAATGAGCCCGCCGCCATTGGTGGGATTTCGCATTTTCTAGAGCACATGGTTTTTAAGGGCACGCAAAAACGTACGGCGTTTGACGTGGCCTATACTTTCGATCGCCTTGGTGCGGCAGTCGATGCATTCACCACGAAAGACCTGGTCGCGTTTACGATTCAGGTTTTGCCAGAATATTTCCAGGAAGCGACCGAATTGTTAGCCGAGATGCTGCTTGAACCCTTGTTCGATCAGCGCTTGGCAGAGTTGGAACAAGAGGTTGTGGTAGAGGAAATTCAAGAAGCTTTAGACACACCGGAAGATCGCTTGCACGACGCGTTTGCCGGTCGAGTCTACGGCACTCATGCGCGCGGACGCCCCATCTTAGGCATGCCCGCGACAGTGCGTTCATTTGATGCGGGGACTTTGAGAGAGCATCATGCCCGATTGTTCGCGCCGGAAAATTTGGTGATTTCCATGGCTGGCAATCTTCGCGAAGGGTTCTTGGATATCGTCAAGAATGTCTTTGATGAACCGAGCCGCCCCGGGCCTGAAGCGATCGAGTCGCCGGTGGAAACCAGCGGTGCCGCGGCCATGGTGGATCTGGATTTGGGCGACGACTTTGACCCCTTCAATCTCACTCTGAACAGCCCTATTATTCAATCCTATTTTGAAATCGGAAATCTCGGCCCAAGTTTCCATCACGCTGACCGTATTCCAGTTTTTGTTCTGACCAATATGCTTGGTGGCGGCATGAGTAGTCGCATTTTTCAGGCTGTGCGCGAGCGCGAAGGCCTCGCTTACACCGTTTACAACTACAACGACATGGGAAATGATACTGGCTTGGTGAGTTGCGCCGGTTCGTGTTCGCCTGAAAAGCTCGAGCGCCTGCAAGATGTGATTCGTATGGAATACCATGCCATGATTCACGGCGGTATCGCGCCCGACGAACTGGACAACAACAAGGCTCAGATCAAGAGCCAGTTGGTCTTTTCCCTCGAAGGCACGATCAACCAAATGTTCAGGGCCGCTCGCAATGAAATTTATTATGGCTCTTTTCAGCCGGTGACAAACTTGGTGGACCGCATCGACTCGGTCACTGCTGATGACTTGCTGAAGTGTGCCAAAAGTTACTTTAGCCCTGAGGCACTCTTAGTGGCGGTACATGGTCCTGAATAAATCAGGACCAATTGATTTTTGCCTTCCCTAGCAATGCCAAGACTTCTTCAATGCCAGCATCGTTAATAATCAATGAAGTGCGGCAGTAGCCTTTGCCATATGCGCCGAATCCACTGCCTGGCGAGAGCAGCACTCCGCTCGCTTCAAGCACCTCAGATATAAACTTAAAATCGTCATCGCCGTATGAGGCCGGAATCCGCGCCCAGATATACATCGTGGCCGGTGGCATGGGCACGTGCCAACCAAGCTTGCGGTATCCATCAACAAGCTTTCGCGCGCGCGATTCGTAAATCTTACGATTGTCAGCACACACTTGCTGGCTGCCAGATAGAGCGGCCACGGCAGCCATTTGGATGCCGCCAAAAAGCGAGAAATCCACATTGCTTTTGACCCGGCCTAAAGCGCTGATCACTTCGGCGCTGCCAACGGCAAAACCGACTCGCCAGCCGGCCATGTTGTGGCTCTTGCTCAAACTTTGGAATTCAATGGCCACTTCAAATGCACCCGGCACTTGCAAAACACTTACGGGTGGATCAGCGAGATCAAAACCCAATTCACTGTAGGCAATATCGCTCACCAGCAGCACTTCGTGTTCGCGGCACCAAGCGACGGCCTCTTCGTAAAAGGCCAAGTCACAAACACCGCCGGTGGGGTTGTTCGGGTAGTTTAAAATGATCATCCGCGCGCGGGTCGCCAAATCGGCCGGGATTTTGGCGAATTCAGGACGAAAACCGTTTTCTTCCAGGAGTGGAATTTCCACGAGCTTGGCATCGCACAGGCGCGCGGCGCCAAAATAGGCGGGGTAGCATGGAGTGGGGATGATCACGGTGTCACCGGCGTTGAGGTAGGCCCGCATCAGATTGGCAATGCCTTCCTTGGAGCCAATCAAAGGCAACGTCTGAGTCTCTGGTTCTAGTGCAATGCCAAATCGTTGTTCATACCATTGGGCGATGGCGGCACGAAATTGGGGGATACCGCGAAAGGTTGAGTAGCCATGACAATTCCAGCTGTCATCTTGCATTGTTTCTTGCAGAGCCGCGATAACGTGCTCGGGCGCTCGGCCGTCGGGATTGCCGACACCGAGGTCAATGACTTTGCGGCCGGCCTGGACTAACTTTTCTTTCATTTGAAAGACCGTGGCAAAAACATAGGGAGGCAAGTTGGCCACACGATCGGCGACCGGCACGATGAATTTTGGCGCGCTCATTCAGATCTCATTCCACGAAAGGATTGCAGACTAGCGTGAACCGAGATTCTAGGGCGCAAGCAGCCGTGAGCCAATAAAAAAAATCGCCAATTGTGAGAATTGGCGATCTTTAAGGGAAAGGCAGCGGCTTTTTGTTAAGTGCCGAACGTGAACGTATCGCGCTTCCGGTTCAGCTTGTATTGCCAGCCCAAGTTTTCAGAGGTCATTTTCACTGACGGAGCCAATTGTCCCGCCCTGACCAGCTCTCCCAAGCTGTCAGGCCACTCGCCTTTTTGATACCGGAAAAGGCGCGCGGCCGTGATGACTTCAGAACGCAATTGGGCTTCACGAAGGTCTCGGCCCGCGTGATAATTTGCTTCCGGGGCCGCCGTCCAGCGGAACCACCCCAGCGCACCCACCAAAAGCAACGCCACGATAGTCAGTGGCAAAGACCGCAATCCCGAACTCAAATTCATCTTTATGCTATTGCTCGATGAATCGTCTTCGTCTTCGTCGCCGGTTGGGTCATGCTTTTTCAGAATGCCTTCGTCGATCCAAATTTTAAGCAGATTGCGAACCACAAAGCTTTCGGTATGTCCTTGGCGAATGATTCGGCCAAGAGGTAATCCGGCCAGGGCCATTTCCATAATGCGTTTGCCGGTGTCGCTCAGGCCCTCGGCGGGCATGATCTTATTGCCCTGGCTAAAAGTTATGGCTTGGGAGGGCAGCAGCTCTTTTAAGAGAGACTCTTCGTCTAAACGACGAGCCGACTCCATCAACAACCCTTGCACATCCAAATTATAACGCCATTTGACGCCAGGTGGCGTGTCCTTGGTCGGACTGAAATGGTAGCGACCGCGGCGCATTTTCATGCCGGCAAAAATCATTTCCTGCGCAAGACTTTTGAGGGCGCTGTCCAATTCGGCTTCGCTCAACATGGATTCCGAAATCAGAATTTCCGACAAGTCGAGAGAGCTGTTTTTGCTCACATATTCGACGTGCTTCCATTGCTGCTCGGTGAAGAACCCATAAGCGCGAAGAAAACTTTCCAGCGGATCGCGGGACCGGCTACGGCGGTCTCGTGTACTGATCAGAACGCCCTTGTCGAAGATGAACACCACTTGGCGTGTTGTCTCCAGGTTCAGGAACCCCGATTTTTGCTGACTGGCCAGGAGTTGCAGGATCTCCGCCAGATTAAAATCGCTCAGTTGGCCTTCGAGTGCCATGACAAACCTCCCTTATCTCACGCCGAGGCCCACGTTGGGAACAGATTCCCGTGGGCTGGCAGTTGAAGCCATGGAGTAGCGATCGGAGATTCCGTTTCGCAGTCCGGGGCCGTCTAAAAAAGCAATGATCCAGGCGGCAAGCAAGAGAGCCAAGCCACTCAGGACCGTGATTCCGCTCCAGCCAGGCCACAAACTGCTTGGCATGGGGAACCACATGGGGTTGATAACTTCCGCCGCCAATTGGAGGCCGGGCGTCGCCAATTCAGAGCTCGGGTCAAATGCCCAAGCAGTAAAAATGAGAAACGCGCCCGTCGAAAGGAGGGCAATGCGAAGCCATCCCGCCCAAAAACGATCGGTGACGAAGTGGGCGGCGCCAGGCAGAAATTTACCTAAGCGAACGATGCGGCTGCCATGAGCCATGCCCTCAGCGCGGCTTCGATTCTTGAGAAGTGTGGCCAGTACCATGTCACTTTTGCTGCGCACGGCAGTTTCACCACACCCGGCGCAAAGCCAGGCCGTGTCGTGCACCAGGCAGCAACTGCCACATAATGGTGTGCCGCAATTCTCGCAGTTGCGCGGATCGTTTTGGCGACTCCACCACATGACGAGCAACAACGAGAGCAGGAAAGGCGCGCCAACAATGATGTACAAAGGCAGCGTGCTGGCACCTAAGAGTGGCAGCCAAGAGCTGATCGTCACCAGTGGTGGGTACAGATGAGATTCCATGCGGCAGGCCGCGCTCATTTCAGCTGTGGTCAATGGCGGATAGACAACCGCTGAATAGCCGCCTCGATTTGTGGGCTTGTCGTCAGCGGTTATCGGCATATAGCCTAGTGAACGTGCTTTATCGAGCGCTTCACCCGCTTCAGGGACGAAGAGCTTTTTGAAGTACACTTGGGCTATGTTGTAAGGCACTTCACCTCGGTTGGGATGGACTCTAGCGGCTTGCTCGTAAGCTTCAGCAGCCTCGTCCATTTTTCCGAGATAGTAGATATTGTTGGCTCGACCAACCATAGCCGCAAAATTTTGGGGGTCGTTCTTCAGCACCTGTGTGAACAGCTTGTTGCTGCGAGTATAGTTGCCGCGACGCGCTTCCTGGATGGCCAAAGCAACCGTCAGGCGAGCCACTCGGGCGGGGTCTTCTGATTGGCTCAAGTGTTGGTTGAGGTCACCGGTGATCTGACCAGAAGGCGGCATGCGCATCGCTTCATCAAGCAATGTGACTTCGCTGCCGGGGTCAATGGTCGGCACGGCCATGCGCAGGGCTGGCCAGCTGGGGAAGACCAACGCCATGGCCACAAACCACGTGCCCAAAAGCAGTCCGCGAGTTCGTCCACGGGTTTGGATCATCAAGGGAATCGACAGGATGGCCAGAAGGCCCAGCCAACCTGGCTTGAATGCCAAGGCCAGCAGAGGCAGCAACAGCGGCAATACAATGCGTGGCGTGTGGCTAGGATTCTTGAGCATCATGGCCCCGATGTCGTGGGCGATGTTGCGCCACCAACCCAAGTACAAGGCAAAAACGAGCACGGTCCAGAAGAATGCCGTTAATAAGAGCGCGCTTTGGTGGGCGGCGATGACGAATGGTCCGCGCCCCACGGGTGATTCCATCATGGAACGGAAGGAGCCCGGCAAAGTTTTGGCGAGCGTCGCAGTATCAAGCCGTTTAACCGCCTGTATCGACTGCCACCATTGGTATCGTGTGTGATCTGGTGCAGCTTGTAAGGCTGCTTTCATGTTCGTAGTCAAAACACTGGTGTTGCCCGCGATGGCCGCTTGGCGCGCGAGGTGGTAACGATATCGCCCAACAACCGGGTCATCTAAACGCGGTGGCTGGTTGGGTGATTGGTGCACTGGGACAGCGCTCGCCGAGACTTCTGGCAAGGTTTTTCGACTGATGTCGATGCCGGGTGTCGAATAGCGAAGGTCCTCATCACCGGCGGACGCCGAAGCTTCGCGCAAGGTGTCGAGCGGGGCATCAGCAGCTGGCGATGGTGCTGCAAGCGCCAAAATCGTCAGCAGTGCCGTTGCGAGCCCGATATTTCGGCTCAGGGTCTTCATGCGACCACCTGTTGGCTGAGGTTTCTCATTCCAGTATTGAATCTTCCGCCTGATCGTTACATGATC
>JBLIOK010000087.1:0-9945 GCA_047639735.1 Candidatus Krumholzibacteriia bacterium
GCAAAGAATTTTACGACAACTTGCAAATTATGGGCGAAGTCTATGAACGAGTTATCAATAACTATGTAGACGAGCGCGAGCCCAAAGAAATCATGGAAGCAGCGATTCGAGGCATGCTCGATGGGCTGGATGAGCATTCACGCTACTTACCGCCGGCAAATTACGAAGACCTTGTGATGAGCACAGAGGGCGAGTTTGGTGGCCTGGGAATCACGATCAGTATCCGCGATCATTTCCCGACCGTGGTTTCACCTATTGAAGGCACGCCGGCCTATTACATGGGCATTCAGGGCGGAGACCAAATCACCGAGATCGAAGGCGTATCCAGTTTTGACTTTTCAAGTCGCGAGGCCGTCAAGTTGTTGCGCGGTGCAGCCGGGACTGATGTGAATATTACGATTCAGCGTCCAGGGGTAGAGGCGCCTATGCCGTTCACGATCACACGGGATATCATCAAGATTGAAAGCGTGCCTTATGGTTTTATGATCGGGGACATCGGGTATGTTCGGATTCAGAACTTCGCGCGTTCGACCAAGTCAGAATTGTCGGCCAAGTTGGATGAGTTGACTGACGCCGGCATGAAGGGCTTGATCTTAGATTTGCGGTTCAATCCGGGCGGGTTGTTGGATTCGGCCCAAGGTGTTAGCGAACTGTTTTTGGATAAAGACAATCTGATCGTATTCACAAAAGGTCGCCTCCGCAGTCAGAACCACAGTTTTTATAGCGAAGCTAAGAACGCAAATGTCTACAACAAGGTGCCGATGATTGTGATGATCAACGGGTCATCAGCCTCCGCGAGTGAAATTGTTTCGGCGGCTATCCAAGATCACGACGCAGGCCTGGTGGTTGGGCAGACGAGCTTTGGTAAAGGGTCGGTGCAAACGGTCTTTCGCCTCGATGAAGACGAAGCTTTGAAGTTGACGACTGCTCGATACTACACGCCTAGCGGCCGCAGTATCCACAAAGACCGTCCTCGGCACCCAGAGGACGAAATTGTCGTAGAAGAAGTCGAAGAAGAAGCTGAGAGCGAAGAAGGCTTAGCTGGTGATCCGGCAGATAAAGAGATGCCGCGTTTTGCCAAAGAGAAATTTTATACCGACAGCGGACGTGTTGTTTATGGTGGCGGTGGTATCAATCCGGACATCGAAATTGAACAAGATTTTCTGACCGATTTCGAAGTTGCCGTTGAGCGCGATGGTGCCTTGTTCAGTTACGCCGTAGATTACGCTACGGACCACGCCGAACTGCCTGATGATTTTGAAGTCAGCGACGAAAACTATCGCAATTTCAAAGAGTTTCTCAAGGGCCGCGAGAAGATCGAAGAATACCTGCAGGTCTTTGACTTGACCTTCAGCGATTCATTGGTCGATGCCAACGCTGATTTTATCAAGCGTGGTGTGCGCCGTGAATTAGCACGCCGTGCCCATGGGTCAACCGCCGCCTATAAAGTGGCGATCGAGGCGGATGCACAGTTGCACGAAGCTCTCGAGTTGTTCCGCAAAGCATCCACTTTGCCTGATCTGTTGAAGTTGGCAGATGAGTGGAATCAGGAACAAATGAGCAAGATGGCCTCTGAAGAATCCGCTGAAGAAGAGGCTGCCATTCGCAATTGAGTGAGATGAATAATAAATGATATGAAGCAGGCCCCTTCAAAACTGAAGGGGCCTGCTTTTTGTTGAGGTCCTTAGGACTTCTTTATCAAGCTCGAAACCGAAGCAACCATGCTGCCTACATCGCTCAGGTTTGAGGGGATAATCATCGTATTGCCCTCCTTGGCCAACTTGCCAAATTCACCAATATATTGTTCAGCAACTCTCAGGTTCACTGCGTCGGCGCCGCCCGGTGCCTGGATCGCTTGGGCGATTTTACGGATTCCTTCGGCCGTTGCTTCGGCAACCAGTTCGATTTCTTGGGCTCGGCCTTGCGCCTCGTTAATGCGCTTCAATTTTTCCCCTTCAGAGGACCTGATGGCCGCTTCTTTATCACCCTCTGCGACGTTGATCAATGATTGGCGCTCGCCTTCAGATTTGTAAATTGTGGCGCGTTTTTCTCGTTCGGCCCGCATTTGTTTTTCGAGGGCGTCGCGCACCGTTTTAGGTGGATTGATGTTCTTGATCTCGTACCGAGTGATCTTCACGCCCCAAGGGTCAGACGCTTTGTCGACCGCTGTGATGATGGCTCCGTTAATGGCATCGCGTTCTTCAAAGGTGCGGTCGAGTTCGAGCTTGCCGATTTCTGAACGCATCGTGGTCTGAGACAATTGGGTTGATGCGAACAAGAAATTTTCAATGCCATAGCTTGCTTTAACGGGATCGATAACTTGCAAATACAACACGCCATCAACTTCAACGGCGATGTTGTCGCGGGTGATACACATCTGCGGCGGCACATCGACGACGACTTCTTTCAGACTGTGCCTGTACGCGACACGGTCCATGAATGGCGTCAGAATGTGGAACCCTGCTTTAAGGGTGCGGGTGTATTTCCCTAAGCGTTCAACTACAAAGGCACTTTTTTGGGGCACGATGCGGGCTGTGTTGATCAGCGTAACAATGATCAGGATGGCTATTCCAGCTGCTATATAAGGCATGTGGTCACTCCTCTGTGATGACTTGTATTTGTGATGGCTTGTATTTGTGATGGCTTGTAAAAATATACTCAGCCGCGTGGCCGTACGATCAAGGCGATGCCTTCAGTGCTCACAATGACCGCTTCAGTTCCGGCCGATATCTCGGTTTCGCTGCGGGCTTGCCACACGGCACCTCGGTATTCAACTTTTCCCACCGATCCAGGAGAGATGGTGTCCAAAACAAGAACATTTTGCCCAGCCAGATCATCGAGGTCGTCTTCGGGGCTGAGCTTTTCGCCCACTCGGCCAAAAAACCGGGTACGGAACCAGCGGCGTAATACGACTAACAAGAGAACTGAACTGACACTAAAAATCAGCAGTTGGGGCGTCCAGTCGGGTGCCAAACCCAGCTTGATCGCTAGGGCAGTGATCCAGGCACCGGCGCCAAAAAACACCAAGATCACGCCTGGCATGAGGAATTCAGAGAGGACAAAAACCAGACCGACAACGAACCAAATCAGGACCGGATCCCAAGACATGGTGACTCCTTCTGCTAGACAAACATGACTATCATGGTCATTACACCGCAGAAGATGCTTTTATTCAAGGTATCGTAGCATGGTTTAATTGGGGAGGCAGGCAATCAGGCAGGGACGCTTAGATGAGAGTTAGCCGACCAGATTAAGGCGATGCATAACATCTTCCAGTAAAAAACCATCGGCACCGTCAAGGTTGGAGAACTTGAGGCCAACGCGGATGTAGACTGGGTTAGTGTCTGGTTCGGTCCAAACAACTTTGGCGGCCACGGTAACATCCGTCTTGTGCTGCACCATCACGGGCAAAATAATGCGGATTTGCAACTCTTGACCTTTGGGGTAGCTGTCCTGCGTCACAAACATCATGCCGTCGGCTGTAATATCGACCACACGTCCCAACAACGAACCTGACGCATTGTCATATGCTTTAACAACGTGAGGTGTGTTTTTGCGAGGTCTGTGGCGAAAGTTTTCCATCATGGCCCTTTCAGGACAACTGGCGGCAATTGGGGAACCTCAGAATGAGTGCGGAGGTCCCGTTACCTACACATCGGCACTTAGGCGCTGGACTTGACCGGTTAATGCAAACTTCGGGTGGGTCAACTCACCTACCAAGTTGCCCCGCGCCGTTTGGCGGTGTATTCTTTGTTTCATAGCAATTTTAGTACCGCGCAGAGAGGTTTGGCCGATGAGTGATCGATTCAAAATTGGGGTGGAGTCTGAAGTCGGGCGGCTGGAAGGCGTTCTTGTGCACCGACCGGGCCTTGAAGTGGCCTATATGACGCCAGAAACCGCTGAAAAAGCGCTCTATAGCGATATCTTGAATTTGTCGGTGGTTACCGCAGAATACAGCCAATTTGTCGGTGTGCTAGAAAAACGAAGTCGCGTGTTTCACGTCTGCGAATTGTTGCGCGAAGTTCTGGAGGACGACAAGGCCCGTGAAGGACTCGTTCGCCGCATATGCGAAGCGGAGGGTGTGCCCGATATCGCTGACGGCCTGTTGCAAATGTCCTCTTCTGACTTGTCCAAGGTGATGATCGAAGGCGTGACATTGGTCCAAGACAATTTGTCTCGTTTTCTCAGTCGTGACCGGTTTTCCCTGCCGCCGTTGCACAATTTCTTCTTTACGCGGGACTCGGCAGTTGCCATAGGCGACGAGATGTTTATCAGCCGCATGGCCAATCGTGTTCGAGGCCGCGAAACCCGAATCATCGAAGCCATCTTCGATCACGGCAGCCAGTTCGCGACCAAGACGGTCAACCCGTCGAGGCTTGGCGGCGGCGGACTCGATGTGACCATCGAGGGAGGCGACGTCCTGGTTGCTGCGCCAAATGTAATGGTGTTGGGCATGGGTGGTCGCACCACCTGCAAAGCGATCGACTTTATGATCGAGCGCTACAAGTCTTTAGGTGGGCATCAGCACTTGATCGTGCAGGAACTGCCTTCGGCGCCGGAATCATTCATTCATCTTGATATGATATTCACTTTCCTTGATCAAAACACGTGCATGGTCTACGAGCCCGTAATCATGAAGGAACATGAGTTTGCAACGGTGCATATCGAGATCGACAACGGCAAGGTCGTGGGCATCTGCCACGAAAAAACATTGCTGACGGCGCTCAAGAAATTGGGTCGCGACTACGAGCCGCTTTATTGTGGCGGTCGCCATGACCGCTGGTCTCAGGAACGTGAGCAATGGCACAGTGGCGCCAACTTCTTAGCGCTGGCACCTGGCCAAGTGATTGGTTACGGGCGCAACAGTCATACCGTCGAAGAGTTGGACCGAGCCGGATACGACGTTGTATCGGCAGAGGCTGTGATTACGGGCCAAGCAGATCTTGATAAGCTGGGCAAATGCATCGTGACGATTGATGGATCAGAACTGGCCCGAGGCGGTGGCGGGTGTCGTTGCATGAGCATGCCCCTCGCGCGCGCAACCGTCGCGTAGACCTGATCAATATCGCAGCCAAGGGAGAGCACGTGACTGCATTTTCAGCCTTTATGGAAAACCTGATCGACTATGCTGGATTATTTCCGCCCGCGTCTTTGGACGTGCCGGCGGCAGTGGCTGAATACGCCCACCACAAAGAGGAGTCTGACGTTTGGATGTTGGGCCGATTCATTGCTCCGGTCGCACGTCTGGCTGAAATTGGAGCTCAGGCGAGTCCTTACGCTTCTGATAGCAAGGTCTGGGATTTTTCAGGCCTGATTGGAGCCCGCGATCACGCAGCCCAGGCATTGGCTGTTTTGGCCGAACAAGGCGAATTGGTGCGAACATTTGAATCCGAGCATGGGCAAGCGATGCGAGTCTCTTCCCTAGAAGCGGCGATTCCATTGGACGCAGCAGCATCATACAGCTCGTTTATTGCCGATTTTTTGAAGGCTGCGGAAAAGGCAGGACTAGGCGGTCGAGAAGTTTTTCTGGAAGTATTGCCAGGGAGCGATGACAAAACCGTGCTGGATTCTATCGCGGCCGTAGCCGCTGGTCGTGCGGATCGACTGGGCGCAAAATTGCGTTGTGGAGGCGTGACTCCCGAGGCCTTTCCCACCGTAGAGCGAGTGGCGACGGTGATTCATCATTGTGCGACGTTGGACTTGCCCCTTAAGTGCACTGCTGGCTTGCACCATCCGGTGCGCCATCAAGCAGTCGAGCCGTTGGCAATGATGCATGGTTTCTTGAACGTATTTGGCGCCGGCGTCCTGGCGTGGGGAAATCAAGCCGACCTGGCCACCGTTACCGAGTGTGTTACCGAAACCGACCCCGCCGCATTTCATTTTGACGAGACGGGATTTTCGTGGCGAAATCAGCATGTCGCGTCCAGCACCTTGCGCCAAATTCGCAGCCAATCATTGGCCGGCTTTGGCAGCTGCTCATTCAACGAACCTCGTGAAGATTTAAAAAACTTGGGTTTGCTTTAAACCCCAAATCGTAATGTTGAAAGGTTGGTAGACCAGATGGATTCCACAGTTGATCCGAGCCTGAAAAGTTTTGTTGAAGTGGCGCCTGAGAGCCACTTCCCCATCCAAAACTTGCCCTATGGTGTGTTTTCGCCGACTCCCGCTGATGAACCGCGGATCGGCACTCGCATTGGTGAATTTGTTCTCGATTTATCGGTTATTGAAGATGCGGGATTGTTGGAACCTGCGGGGCTTCCCGTCGGTATTTTTAGCGAATACGTGCTCAATCCTTTCATGGAGCTGGAAGCGACTCAGCGCAAAGCGGCGCGCTTGCTTATCCATGGTCTTTTGCGCGATACTGAACCAGCGTTGCGCGACAATCCCACATTGCGTGGACGCGCCTTGTTGCCGATCGAAACCGTCACGATGCAGTTCCCGGTTCACATTCCCGACTACACAGACTTCTACGCCTCGCGCGAACATGCGACCAATGTGGGAATTATGTTCCGCGGCAAAGAAAACGCGTTGATGCCGAATTGGTTGCACTTGCCGGTGGGGTATCACGGACGCGCCAGTTCCATCATCTTATCTGGACAAGATGTGGTGCGCCCGAGCGGACAAAAGATGCCACCTGGAGCCGAGACTCCGGTTTTTGGGCCCTGTAATCTGATGGATTTCGAATTGGAAATGGGATTCCTCATCGGCGCGCACAACACATTGGGTGAGCCCGTTGGTGTGGACAACGCCGAAGACAATATCTTTGGCCTCGTCTTGGTGAATGATTGGTCGGCACGCGATATCCAAAAGTGGGAGTACCAACCTTTGGGCCCGTTTACCGCGAAAAACTTTGCCACGAGCATTTCTCCCTGGATAGTGACCATGGAGGCCCTGGCTCCTTTTCGTTGCGAATCGCCTGAACAAGATCCAACGCCGCTGCAGTATTTGCGCGAAACCAATCGCGGCACGTTTGACATCAAGTTGGAAGTGCATGTTCAAGCCGAAGACGATGAGGACTCTTTGAAAGTCTGCGGGAGCAACTTCAAGTACCTGTACTGGACGATGGCCCAGCAACTGGCTCACCACACGGTTTCAGGATGCAATATGAACACTGGCGATATGCTGGCTTCAGGTACGATCAGTGGTCCCGACGAATCGAGTTATGGCTCGATGTTGGAGATCTCTTGGCGCGGCGAAAAGCCGGTCACGTTGCCGGGTGGCGGCGAGCGAAAATTTTTGCACGACGGCGATACTGTAACGATGTCCGGTTGGTGTCAAGGCGATGGCTACCGGGTTGGTTTCGGTGAAGTCAGCGGTAAAATCTTGCCTGCCATTGGGCAGGGAAAGTCGGAGTAGATTTGCAGACCGACGACACCAATAGCATTTTGTGGGAACCAGATACGAACCGCATTGCGGCCGCCTTGGTGACCAAGTTCCGCCAGCGAGTCTCCACTGAAGTCGGCGTGGACCTCGCTGACTACAATGCTTTGTACGCTTGGTCTGTTGGCGATTCCGAACAGTTCTGGCGCCAAGTTTGGGCCCAGTGTGGAGTAGTGGGCGACGGCCCCGGCGAAACCACTGTTGTGGGGCCAAGTAAAATGCCCGGCGCCCGATGGTTTCCTGAATCACGACTCAACTATGCTGAAAATCTTTTGGCACAGCGAACCTCGGCCTCGGCAGATGAAAACACGGCGATCGTTTTTCGTGGTGAAGATAACCTGAAGCAAGAGCTGACCTGGGGAGAACTGCGAAGGCAGTCGGCGGCGGTGGCCGCTGCTCTGAAAGCTGAAGGCGTACTGCCCGGTGACCGAGTGGTGGGGTTCCTGCCAAACATCCCGCAAGCAATCATCGCGATGCTGGGCGCCACAAGCCTAGGGGCTGTGTGGTCCAGTTGCTCACCAGATTTTGGCGTCGAGGGTGTTGTCGACCGCTTTGGTCAAATTGAACCCAAAGTTTTGCTCACCGCAGATGGCTACAGTTACGGCGGCAAAAGCGTTGATTCATTAAGTACCGTCGCCCAGTTGATGCAACAGATCCCATCGCTCTCGCGATGTGTTGTCGTGCCGTTCTTAAATCAAGAAGACGTGCTGCCGTCTGGTTATTTGGACAACGCAATTTTGTGGGATAATTTTCTCGCTCCCTTCGGAAATTCTCCGGCAACCTTTGTTCGGCTGCCTTTTGATCATCCTTTGTTCATTATGTATTCGTCGGGGACTACGGGTTTGCCAAAGTGCATGGTGCATTCGGCTGGTGGCACTTTGTTGCAGCATCTCAAGGAACATCAGCTGCACTGTGATCTGCGTCCGGGGGATCGCATCTTTTATTTCACGACGTGCGGTTGGATGATGTGGAACTGGTTGGTAACAAGCTTGGCCTCTGAGGCGACCGTGATGCTCTATGATGGACACCCTTTGAAGCCGGCGAACGCCGTGTGGGATTTTGCTGCCGAGGAAAAGTTCACCATTCTGGGCACAAGTGCCCGTTGGGTTGCAGCCTGTGAAAAGTCGGGTCTGAAACCGAATGAAAGCCACGATCTCGCCAGTCTTCGCAGTGTCTTGTCAACGGGGTCACCACTGTCTCCCGAAAGTTTTGACTATGTCTATCGCGACGTGAAAGCTGACGTGCAGTTGAGCTCTATTTCTGGAGGCACTGACATCGTTTCCTGTTTTGCCCTCGGCAGTCCGGTCTTGCCCGTCCGGCGCGGACAACTGCAATGCCGTGGATTGGGGATGGCGGTTTCGGTTTGGCAGGCGGAAGGCCAGGAAATTGTGGCAAAGAAAGGGGAGCTGGTTTGCACCGCGCCTTTTCCTTCCATGCCCACTTCTTTTTGGGATGATGAAGATGGATCTCGCTACCACAACGCTTACTTCGCGAAGTTCTCCAATGTTTGGTGCCATGGCGACTTTGCCGAATTGACTCCTGAACAGGGACTAATTATTCACGGTCGTTCCGACACCGTCTTAAATCCTGGTGGCGTACGTATAGGCACGGCGGAAATCTATCGGGTTGTCGAACAGTTTGCTGAAGTTGAAGAGTCATTATTGGTGGGGATCCAGCACAGTGGCGACGTGACGATTGCCTTGTTCGTCAAAATGATGCCGGGTAAAGTTTTGGACGAAGCTCTGACTGCGGCTTTAAAACAGAAAATCCGCGCCGACAAAACGCCAAGGCATGTGCCGGGTGTGATCAAGGCAGTACCAGACATTCCGCGCACCCGAAGTGGTAAGATAGTCGAGTCGGCGGTGCGAAACATACTGCACAACCGTGATGTGGATAACGAAGAGGCCTTGGCAAACCCTGAATCATTGGCGGCATTCAGGGACCTCGCCAGCGCGTTGCAGGCCGAACTCAACTGAGCAGTTCGGCAACCGCAGCCAACATGTCTTCATTGGTAATGGGCTTTTGCATTGCTCGATCGGCGCCAATAAGTTTTGCCGAATGCAAATAATGCCGCGACAAGCCAACCGGCCGTCGTTCACCACCGCTGATCGCAATCACCTTCACTTTCGGGTTGTGGCGTTTGAGGTGGGTAATCGTTTCAATGCCATCTTTTTCCGGCATCACAATATCTGTCACCACCAGATCAGCGGCGCTTTTGACGAACATTTCGGTGCCTTGTTTTCCATTGCTGGCGGTATCGACAGCATAACCGTTGCGAGTCAATAATGATTCTAGCCACTCGCGGGTTAAGGTGTCATCTTCGATGACCAAGATGCGCGCCATGTTACTCCTGACATGTGTTTGGGCTTCGGCCTGTCACTCTGTTTTTGTGTGTGCTTGTGTTGTTAAATGCTTTTAATAATGTTCCCGTCTTTTCGATCATAGACTGTATTCTGGCACAATGGGCAAATAGATATAGGCTGTTGTTCCTTGGCCCAGTTCGCTTTCGAATTGGATCTCTCCGCCGTGATTTTTTATAATTCCGTGGACCACGGAAAGCCCCAG
>JBLIOK010000088.1:0-9919 GCA_047639735.1 Candidatus Krumholzibacteriia bacterium
CCTTTGCCCACCAAGCGAGGCAAGCGCTGGGTACCACCAAAGCCAGGAATCAAACCCAGACCGGTTTCTGGTAATCCCAATTTAGCTGTTTCGCTGGCGTACCGAAAAGTGCATGCCATTGCGAGCTCGCAACCGCCACCTAAAGCAAAGCCATTGATAGCCGCGATGACGGGCTTGCCCAGATTTTCGATGGCGTCCATCACCCGTTGGCCATTGGTGGACAACCGCTCCGCCTCACTAGCGGTCATTTCAGCCATTTCGCTGATATCTGCTCCAGCCACAAATGCTTTTTCCCCAGTACCCGTAAGCACCACCACCCTAACCCCAAGGTCCTCTTTCAATAGAGCGAAACATTCTTTCAACTCGCCTAACGTATGGTTATTGAGGGCATTAAGTTTCTCTGGTCGATCAACTGTCACCAAAGCAACACCATTTTTGACATCACAAATGATATTTGAATAAGTCATCGCGCAGAATCCTCTCATTGACGATTTTATACACCGGTTTTCACAAATTGCCGGTTAACTTTGAACATTATGCAGGTTTTTCAAGAAAAAATTGTTCGCAAATGAATATTACCAAACAATATGTGCACCCAACGCCACTAAATACTAATTATTTTGATAGACAAGCGGTATTTCACATGCTACGGTGCCAACAAGCCAATTTTAAATTAATGGCGTCATCATGCTGATTATCGGAGGGACCCCGATGAGAAAAATTGCTCTAGTATTGGGATTAACACTTTTAGCAACAGCGATGTTCGCAGGCACTGCTTTGGCCTGTGGGACGACAGTTTATGATATTCAAACAGATCCGATAAACAATCCAGAAGGCAGCCTGGGTGTGCCTTGCCAACTCACCGTCACGGCAACTCGCAGTAACGGCTTTTATGCGCAAGAAGCTGTCGACCCTGGAGTTAATCCAGGTGGAGAATATAGCGGTATCTGGATTTACACGGGCGCTGATCCTGGTTTGGTACCAGGAGACACCGTGGACGTCTGTGGAGTTATCACGGAATACTTCGGGCTGACTGAACTTGATGTGCCAGCCGCAGGAATTTACGGTTTTGTTTTGAAAACAGGCACCGGCGCACCGCTTGCCCCATTCCCCGTCACGGCTGCACAAGTCGCTGCTGACGGCGAACCATGGGAAAGCGTACAAGTCATCATCATCGACGGCATGGAAGTGCCCGTCGCTTTTGACTTGGGCAATGGCGAATGGAAAGTCGTGGCTCTGGACGGCACCAATCTTATCTTCGATGACTACTGGTACGATTTTGCCAATGTTATAGAAGGCCAATGCTACAACAGTGCTACGGGAATTTACAATTTCTCGTTCAACGCGTTCAAACTGGAGCCTTTTGTTGATGGAATCCCCATTGTCAATTGCACAGTCTCGTCTGAAGCAGTGACCCTAGGGTCAATCAAAGCGATGTATCGTTAGATTGTAAGGAACAATTAGCTACAAATATTTGGCGCTAATACGGTATCGAAATTACAGTTATTGGGCAACCAGAAGGAGACGGATCTTGTGATTCGTCTCCTTTTACTGTATGATTATACGGGGATGTTAGAATTCATTTGGCTTACTTCCTAAATCATTGGGACAACCAATAAACGAGGGTTAATTCGCGATGGGCAGTATCGTCGCATCACCTTTTTTGTGGATTGGCGCGGCGGTTGTCGCCGCGGTGGCTCTGTATATCCGCAATCGTAGACTCGCCCAAATTCCTGCCCAAGAAATTGAAGACCTCCACGCTCAAGTCAATCAATTGAAAAACCAACTGAACCAAGCCCATCGCATGGAAGCAGTCGGTATGATGGCTGGCAGTATTGTCAATAATCTGAACAACCTGATGTCAGTCATGGTCGGTCACGCGCGCATTGCTGCGCGCAATGCACCGGCAGAATCTGAAACCGCCACCGACCTCGCGCAAGTGCTCAAAGCCGGTCGCGTTGCCGGCGACCTGATCCGCGACATCAGCGCCTACTATCATCAAGCTGATCAGGCTAGGGAACCCACCCACATGCTGCCCATCGTGCAGGATACGATCAAATTCCTTCATGACATCATGCCCTCATCCGTTGAGATCGTCACCAACCTGGAGCAATGCGGCCCCGTACTGGCCACGTCAACCGGTGTGCAGCAAATCATGATGAATCTTAGCAGCAATGCGGTCAATGCTATGGCCCATCATGCTGGCGCCATGGAGGTTGGTCTGGCCGAAGTGAGCGTCCCTAAGTGGAGAGATGCGGTGCCGGAAAAATTGGCACCTGGGCGCTACGTAAAACTTTCAGTACGCGATAATGGTCGTGGCATGGAACCAGAAACGCTTGAACATATCTTTGATTCTTATTTCACCACCCAAGGTGACGGCAAGGATATGGGCATCGGCCTCAGTACGGTTTATCGGATATTGCAGGACCACGGCTGTTCCGCCATTGTGGCTAGCAAAATCAATGCAGGCACGTCCATCGATATCTACTTTCCGCTCATCGCATGGCAGGTTGACGCGCCCCAAAAACCACTCACCCTCGTGCCCGACTTACCACCGCCGGCCGAAGGTCTGTTGGATTCGGACTGCATTCCAACCCACGTGCTATTGGTCGATGACGATGAAATGGTTTGCCATGTCCTGGCAACCGGCCTGCGTCGCCTGGGTTTTCAAGTTGATTCCTTTTTCGATAGCCGCGAAGCATTGGCTTCATTTTCTCTCAACCCAGCTCGTTTTGATGTGGTCGTCACCGATCAAATCATGCCACATATGAGTGGGGTTCGCCTCACCCGCAAGCTCCTCGCCATTCGCGATGACATCCCAATTCTGTTGACTACCGGCTTCCATGACTCGTTCAATGAATGCCAGGCCCGTGATGCTGGCGTTCGGGATATCCTATTCAAGCCTGCCAACCATGTTGACTTGGCCCAAATGATTGCCCAAGTGGTGCCAAGAGCCCAACAAAGTAGCCACTGAGTACCCCATTAACTGATTGCCGCCTTGAGCATTGCCCGCGCATCCATTAGAATATAAATTGCTATTTGTTCCAACCAACTATCCTAAGCCAATAGGCTATCCGAGGAATTGCATGTCCAACACATTCGATGAAAACCTGGCCAAGATGAACAGCCTCAGGGCCGAAGCCGAAGCCGGTGGCGGTCCCGAACGCGTCGCCAAAATCCATGCTAATGGACGCCTCACCGCCCGCGAGCGAATTGGTCTATTGCTGGACGAAGACAGCTTCCAGGAAACGGGAGTGTTTGTGCGCCACCGCAGCCATGAAATGGGTATGGACAAATCTCACCCCATTGGCGATGGCATGGTCACGGGAATTGGCCGCATCGACGGGCGCCAAGTCCATGTCTTTGCGCAAGACTTCACCGTCTTCGGCGGCTCCATGAGCGAGGCCAACGCGCAAAAAATTTGCCGGCTGATGGATCAAGCCCTCGAAAACGGATGCCCAGTGATTGGATTGAACGACAGTGGCGGGGCGCGGATTCAAGAAGGCGTGCGCGCCTTGGCCGGATACGCCGAAATATTCTGGCGCAATACGATGTCCAGCGGTGTCATTCCCCAAATTTCTGCCATCCTAGGGCCCTGTGCGGGCGGTGCCGTATATAGCCCAGCGATCACCGATTTTACCCTGATGGTTGAAGACACCAGCTATATGTTCGTCACAGGCCCGAACGTGATAAAGATGGTCACCAACGAGGATGTGACAGCAGAAAAATTGGGCGGCGCCAACACCCACGCGAGCAAAAGCGGTGTCACTCATTTCACTGCCGTAGACGATGCCGAGTGTTTGCTCAAAACCCGTCGCTTGCTCAGCTTTCTCCCGCAAAATAACTTGGAAGATCCTCCACGTCTTCCGATCACCGATGATCCCGAGCGAAATTGCGACGAACTGAATCGCATTGTGCCGGACGACAACCGCAAACCATACGACATGCACGAGGTTATTAACCTCGTCGTCGACAATGCCGACTTCATGGAAGTCCAACCCAAGTACGCCCAAAACCTTATCTGTGGGTTCGCTCGCTTGGCCGGACAAACCGTGGGCATCGTGGCCAACCAGCCAAAATTTCAAGCGGGTGTATTGGATATCAACGCCAGTCTCAAAGGCGCTCGCTTTGTGCGCACTTGTGATTGTTTTAATATCCCTTTGGTCGTCTTTGAAGACGTGCCGGGGTTCCTGCCCGGGACCGACCAGGAATTTGGAGGCCTGATCAAACACGGGGCCAAATTGCTGTTCGCTTTTTGTGAAGCAACTGTTCCCAAGCTGACGGTGATCACTCGCAAGGCCTATGGTGGCGCCTACGACGTGATGAACAGCAAGCACATTCGGGCCGACTGGAATGTGGCGTGGCCCGGAGCCGAAATAGCTGTCATGGGTTCTGAAGGTGCCGTCAATATTTTGTACCGACAGGCGTTGGCCAAGAGCAGCGACCCTGATCAAGAACGTAAAGACTTGGTGGACGAATACAACGAGACTTACGCCAACCCTTACATCGCGGCGGGACTTGGATATTTAGATGACGTCATTGAGCCCGCGACCACCCGGATTGAACTGATCAAAGCTTTGGCTAATTTAGCGGGCAAGAAGCAAGTGTTGCCAGCCAAAAAACACGGCAACATCCCGCTGTAGAAACACGGAGACAATGGTGAAGAAATTTCAAAAAGTGCTGGTCGCCAATCGCGGCGAAATTGCAGTGCGCATTATCCAAGGCTTGCGAGATATGGGCCTGCAGACGGTCGCTGTCTATTCTGAGGTGGACCGGACGGCGCTTCACGTCTTGATGGCCGACGAGGCGGTGCTGATCGGGCCCGCGCCGGCGTCCGAAAGCTATCTAGTGCCCGAAAAAATCATAGCCGCCGCGCGACAAACCGGAGCTGAAGCCATCCATCCTGGGTACGGCTTTTTATCAGAAAACAGCGCCTTCAGCCAAGCGGTCGAAGATGCCGGTTTGGTTTTTATCGGACCAACCGCCGCAATGATGCAAGTGATGGGCGACAAGCTTTCGGCACGACGCAAAATGCGCGCTAGCGGAGTAGCGGTAGTGCCTGGCACGGACGAAGCCGTCACTGACCCCAAAGTGGCCACGAAGATTGCCGACGAAATCGGCTACCCTGTTTTACTGAAGGCATCGGCCGGTGGTGGCGGCAAGGGTATGCGCGTGGTTCGCGAGGCTACCGAAATGGCCAACGCTTTGCGCGAAACCATGGGCGAAGCTGCCAACTCTTTTGGGGACGATGCGGTTTTTGTAGAAAAATTTGTCGAAAACCCCAAACACATTGAAGTGCAAGTATTGGGCGATGGCCAAGGCAACGTGATCCACTTGTTCGAACGCGAATGTTCGGTGCAACGACGGCATCAAAAAGTCATTGAAGAATGCCCATCCCCTTCCTTGAACGATGAATTGCGAGAAAAAGTTTGTCAGGCGGCTGTCAAAACAGCCAAGGCTATCAACTACCGCGGAGCCGGCACGGTTGAATTTATTTTGGCACCCGACGGCGAGTTTTATTTTCTAGAGATGAATACACGTCTCCAAGTCGAACATCCCGTGACCGAGGTGACCACGGGTACGGACCTGGTCCAAGCGATGGTGAAGATTGCGCAAGGCGAAGGCATCTGCTACAAGCAAAGTGAATTGAGGCTCCACGGGTGGGCCTTAGAATTCCGACTATACGCCGAAGACCCCAGTCGGAATTTCATGCCCAGCATTGGCCGCATTGTGGCGATGACTCCCCCTCAAGGGCCTGGTGTGCGCCTCGATACCGGCGTTTATGAAGGCTTCGACGTGCCTATACATTATGACCCGATGCTGGCGAAGTTGATTGTTTGGGGCGAGGACCGCCCTCAGGCTATCGCTCGCAGCAAACGTGCATTGCGAGAATTCGCCTTGCACGGATTAGTGCACAACCTGCCCTTTCATTTGTGGGCCTTGGAACAACCCAAGTTTGTCGATGGCACCTACACGACTTCGCTGATCGCCGACACATTTGACAGCGACAACTGGCTGCCCGCCTTGACCGAAGACGAATCTGAAGCCATCATCGCGGCGGCGGCCCTGTTGGCCACCGAAAAGACAAATCCCGTGGTTCCCCACGATGCCCAAATCGCACCGGCCAACTGGAGCCTCAACGCCCGCCGCACCATGACTGGCAACGCCTAGAAAGTGAAGACACCAACGTGCTGAAAAAGAAACACATCATAACCTTGGATTCTGAACGCCAAGAAGTGCGGGTAACCCGCGAGGGCACCAAATACCAGATCCAAATTGCGGACGGTGAGCCGACCGTGGTCGACCACCAAAGAGTGTTGGCGAACAAGGCCATTTCGGTGAAGCTCAATGGGCGTCTGCATCTGGTTCACATCAGTGCAACGGGGAAAAATGGAGCTTTGCAGGCCACTTTAAATGGGCGCCCCATTGAATTGACGGTGATGAATGAGCTCGCAGCGCTCAGTCTTGAGACCGCCGGACAAGGGCCAGGCGACGGCGCAGTCGCGGCTGACATCCCAGGTCTGGTGATCAATCTCTTGGTTGCTGAAGGGCAATCGGTGGCGCAAGGCGAACCCGTTGTGGTCATTGAAGCGATGAAGATGCAAAATGAGCTGTCAGCTGCCGTGGCCGGTGTTGTGAGCAAAATTGCGGTAAAAGCCGGCCAATCCGTATTTCCAGGCGATATTTTGGTGGTTATCACTCCTGAAGGCTCTGAATAGTCTTAAATTTTCCACATTGAGCTGCTTTTTTTGTTCCGCTGTGTAACCCACTCCGTTGAGCTGCGTCTACTTCCATACCATGAAATATGAAAAGTACGCAGAACTCGTCAAGAGCCATAAAGACCGCATATACAGCCACGCGCTGTATAGCTTGCGCGATGTGCATGACGCTGAAGATGTGACCCAAGAAACCTTTCTCAAGTTGTGGCATAGTTATGATGAGATTGATTCTGTCCGCGTCGCTGGTTGGCTGACCAAAGTGGTCCACAATCTTTGCATCGACATGGTCAGGCGCCGTAAATCTCAACAAAAGAATTTTGGTCACCCGGATGCAGAGGCCGTTGACACCTTGCCCAGCGTGACCAAGTCCTATACGGACCCAGAGCATGGCCTTGAGCGAGATGAGCAACAACAGACTTTGATCAATGCCTTAGCGACGCTTCCGGCGGAAACCCAAAGCGTGATGATCATGCATTATTTTCAAGAGATGAAGCTGCACGAAATCGGCGAAGCGCTGGGCAAATCAGTCAGCGCTCTCAAGGTGCAAATCCACCGGGCTCGCAAAAGTCTGCGCTTGGTGCTGATGAATGACGGGGAAAACTCCTTCCCGACGAAGGCCCCCGCAAAAAGAGGAATAGGCTAATGAAAGATTGCACCGAACACATGATCCAGATGACCGCCTACACCGGCGACGAATTGGACACCAATGAACGGCTTGCGCTAGAAAACCATTTGTCCCGCTGCGGCGATTGCCGTGACGAGTTGGCTCGCGAATGGGGTCTGCGCCACCGCATGTCTGGCTTGCCGCCAGTCGTTTGCCCTGATCATGTTGTCGAAGCGATCATGGCTCAAACACAAATATCCTCTGCGCCGCAAGCAACTTCGCACCGATGGTGGTCGTGGAGTGCCGTAGCCGTTGCAGCTGTATTGGCTGTGCTCTTTTTGCCGGGCTTGACCGGCGTATTGACCAGCGATTCAACGAATCACGTGGTCGCTAGCCGCGATGAATTCACGGCTGAAGAAGTCGCTCAAGCTAAGCGCGACGTGATCGCCACACTGGCTTTGGCTGCAGAAGTGGTGTCGCGCAGTGGTGAGAGCACCATGACCGATATATTTGGCACCCGGTTGCCCAAATCCCTCTCCGGTTCTCTCTTGCAAAAGCGAGGGCCCCAACAAACTGATGCCCAATCAGATGAATCGATCAAAAACCCCAACGCGTCCCCCCTAGGAGGCAACGGATGAATCGCATGAACACAATCAATATCGGCTCACGTTTGAACATGATCATCGGAGCTACGCTCCTGACGGTTTTCTTATTCAGCGGAAGCTTAGCCTCGGCAGAGAATCTAAAAGGATCACCCGGCTACATGGATCTGGAATGGATCAATATTCCGGATGACGCCGACGAAGTGCGCG
Organism: Candidatus Krumholzibacteriia bacterium; assembly: GCA_047639735.1. Classification (GTDB taxonomy): domain Bacteria; phylum Krumholzibacteriota; class Krumholzibacteriia; order LZORAL124-64-63; family LZORAL124-64-63; genus JAGRNP01. The sequence goes on from JBLIOK010000088.1 coordinate 8,136, forward strand.
ATGTTGACTTGAGCACAGTCTTGCTCAGCATCGCCGCCGACGCCGAAGAGAATGATGACGAAGCCTTGTTAAAGGCTTTGGGCATGGTCAAATCGGTGCGCGTCAAGAGCTGGTCATTTAGCGGCGAAGACGCCACCGCGTCCAAAGCTATGAAAAAAATAAGCGCCGACCTCGAAAAAGACGACTGGAAACGTCTGGTCTATATGAAAGACGCGGACGAGACGGTTTCGGTCAATACGCGCTACGAAGGCGAAGAAATGGTCGGCCTGATGATCGTCAATTACAGCGTTGACGACTCTGTGACTTTCATTAATGTGGTGGGTGATCTCGATTTAGGAACACTGTTCCGCTTGGTCAAAGAATTTGATCATGACTCGCTCGAGGACATGTTTGAAGAACTGGATGACGTGGACGGCATCAACATCGAAGTCGACCATGATGACGACTAGTTTCAACCAGTGAGGGGCCCCTGCCGGCGGCCCTCCGGTCACACCCCAATGTGACCGAAAGAGAAGCCCTCCGTTTAAACGGAGGGCTTCTTTCTTGTTCACTCTACTTTAGATTTTCAGGATTTAAGCCTTCAAGTCCTGGCAAGACAAACAAGCCATCTTTGCGGATCAGTACATCGTCAAAATAGATCTCGCCTCCACCCCATTCCGGTGTCTGGATCAAGACAATATCCCAGTGTTGGGCGGACTTGTTGCCATTGTTCGCCGCCGCATACGCATTGCCAGGTGTCAGATGAAAACTGCCGCTGATTTTTTCGTCAAAAAGCGTGTCCAACATAGGTTTGGTGATGTGAGGGTTGAGTCCGAGAGCAAATTCACCAAAATAGCGAGCGCCCTCATCAATGTTCAAGGCAGCTTGCAACTTGTCGTTGTCGCCGTCACAAGTGGCCTCAATAATTTTGCCGTCTTTGCAAACGAATTTGATATTATCGAGCACCGCCCCGCCAGCCCGGGTTTTCGTATTGTATTGAATGACGCCGTTAACACTGTCGCGCACCGGCGCTGTATAAACTTCGCCATCGGGAATGTTGCGACGCCCCTCGCACTTTACGGCAGCTAGACCTTTGATGCTAAAGCTCAAATCCGTGCCGGGCCCTGTGATATGCACGCGGTCCGTCTTTTCCATCAAAGCGTGCAATGGGTCCATGGCTCGGCTCATGCGCGCGTAGTCGAGAGTGCAAACATCGAAATAGAAGTCGGCAAAGTCCTCGGTACTGCGTTCGGCTGCCTGGGCCATACTCGGATTGGGGTACCGCATCACGCACCAACGTTTTTTCAAGCGAATGGGCAGATGCACTTTGCCCCAATAGGCTTCGTCGTGCCACTTCATGCGTTCTTCAGAAACATCGGCCAGATCAAACGGATTGCTGCTGCCTCGAACCCCAATGTAAGCGTCTACAGCGTCCATAATCGGGGCATGGAAATCGCCCCAGGCCGCAAACTGATCCTCATTCGCGTTGTTGATGAAACCGCGGCTCAGGGTTTCGTCATTAAAATACCAGAATGGCACTCCACCATGCACGGTCGCCACACGCACCAATTCGCGCCCCAACTCCAGGGCCTCGATGCCTTTGATTTCGATATAAATCTTTTCACCGGGTTGCAGCCTAATGCTATAAGTGATCAGTTGTTCAGCTAATTGGGTAACGCGTGGGTCCATAATTGCCTCCGCTATGTGCGCACGTTTTAATGGGACTCTCTATGCACGGCTATCATACAGAAGTTGCGGATCAGATCCCATAAAAATACGCCGAGTTGTAGCATGTTTTAATTCTA
>JBLIOK010000089.1:0-9883 GCA_047639735.1 Candidatus Krumholzibacteriia bacterium
GACTCGAATACCGTCGTGTCTGCAATCGGGCCAATCACTAGATTAATTTCTCGGTCTGCAAAATTAATTTGAATCGAAGGACCAATTCCATCACCCACAAAAACAGGATTTGCGGCCTGTGAAAATTTCGTCAAATCTTGAGAAGCAAATCCTACCAACCCAGCACCGGTACCCGGTCCTATATCAATCAGTAGCCCAATTTCTTCCGCATTGTTAACCCAACTCAGCAAGTCTGCTTTGAACATTGTGAGCAAAGGATCATCGAGGTTAGTGAACTCATTAAAGTCACTGTTGATAATCGTTGGATCGAATGGAGGCACTGCGGCGGGATAATCGGTATAATCAGACTCCAAAAATGGAGCCTCAAGTTCATGTAAGAAAAACCTCAAACTATCGGGAAAGTTCTTGGTGAATTCTTTTTTCTGGCCGTTGGATTTTGTAGCTATTGAGTCAGGAAAGGCGGTATATGGCACCATCTTTTTCAACAAAAGTTTGACCGATACGATATTAGCATCTGTCCAAATACTATCAGGATATTCGTCACTAAAGACATCACCAAAATCGTAATTTGCGATCATCATTGCTCGCGTATCAACATCTTCACCCACATACAAAACCTCTTGCTCAAAAATCTCAAGGTCTTGGTTGTTTACTCGAATGCCTGAAAATGCTTCTAGGGCCGTAATTTCCAAACTCACCAGAGTTTCGTCGATTTGATTGTCAATTATACCGCCGCCAACAGTGCTAGCCGGATCACTTGTGCAACCAACGGCGAGCAACAATGCGGAGGTCAATAATGCGCAAAAAAACAGGTGCGCGACGCCTCTCTTGAAATTGACTCTAGTCAAAAATAAGCTCCTCTGTCTCACGGGGTGCTCAAACCGCGGGCCGAAAGACTAACACGGGTAAAACCACTCTGCTTGATGATGTCGATCAATTCCACAACCCGCCCGTGGGCGGCTGCTTCGTCAGCCCGCAATACCATTCGGTCTTCTTTTACTGAAGCCCTCAATTGTTGCAGAAGTTCCGGCAGCTCGCCTTCAACGACAAGTTTGTCGTTCAAGTACACTTCGCCTGCGTCCGTCAGATACAACACCGTTGGTGTATCGACAACCTCGGTGGCCGTTGCCGAACGAGGCAAGACCAGATTAATAGCCGGCTGGTTCTTAAAGGTCGAAGTGACCATGAAGAAGATCAACAAAAGAAACATCACATCGATCAATGTCGTGATGTTGATTATCAGGCCGCGCCCTTTTTTCTGGGGGCGAAAATTCATGAATTCGGCTCGCCGGAAAACGTGCGACGGCGCAGCGTATCCAACACCCGAGATGAATAGTACTCCAAATCAAAGATGATGCGATCGGCACGACCATTGAGCCAATTATAGGCAACCAAGGCCGGGATACCGACAAAAAGTCCGGCGGCCGTGGTGACCATCGCTTCGCTGATACCGCTCGATAGTGTTTCTGGATTGCCAATTCCGCCCAGCGAGATCGTCGCAAAAACACGAATCATACCCAACACCGTCCCCAACAATCCCAATAATGGCGACACCGCAGCGACTGTCTCCAAGATACCAAGGCGTCTCGTCAACAAGGAAGCTTCTTGGCGACCTGCTTCTTCCAGAGAGTCGCGCACGATTGTCCAGTCATTATCTGCATGGTCCAGCCCCGCCTTTAATACGTTGGCAAATGGCCCAGGGCGCCGTTCACAGATAGCGTAGGCGATGGAAAGCTCGTTGCTGACCGACAGGGTTTCGACCGCTTCAACGATTTCAGGCAAAATTATGTTTCCACGACGCAAGACGGTAAATCTTTCGATGATCACCGTCAGGCCCACCAAAGAGGCCAATACAATCGGGATCATCATATAGCGTCCAGCCAGTATCATTTCCCACATGGACTTTTAAACCTCCAACAAACAAAAGGGCAGGCTTGTTCACCTGCCAACAATCACTATCTCAACGCCGAAAGCTAGGATAGTGCAGACTCAGGGTGATCACAAGATTCTCTTCAGGAAAGTGACTCGGTAAAGGCAAATAGGGCGCAAAGGCCTTCAAGGCTGCGACAGAAGCGGTGTGCAAAGATTCGTGGCCATCTTCATCGAGTATCACCATACTGCTGGGCCGGCCGTCTTTTTCGACCACCAGTTTGATTACGGTCGTTCCATTGATCAATCCTAGCCGATAGGCGTAGGGCGAAACCCAATGGCGGTGCAATTCATTGGCAAAAACCTGAATCCATGGTGCCCAATCCCATTGCACCGTGTTCAGTTGAAACTCGTTGATCACAGCCACGCCCGACGTGACCGAACCGCGGGCTTCTTGATTAAAATCGAATCCCCGGTCGCCAACCGAGCCTTCGTCGCCATCCTTTAATATTGACGGATTATCGCGCCCACCCCACCAGTCTTCCAAATCAGCGTTTTCTTGATTTTCAGCGTCTTCGCCTTCACCGCTGGTCCCCTCGCCAGATTGCGCCGTCTGATCGGCCAAAGCCATTTCACCCAATGGATCCTGGTTATCCCCAGAATCAGTCGCTTGAGCTTCACCCTTGGTGCCGCTTTCTTGATTGCTTTGAGCTGGTTTTTTGGAAGGATCTGGTTGGGGAGAATAAGCGACACCGCCAGCGCCATCGAGCTCTTCTTTTTTGATGCTCACCGATTCAAATTCGCTCTCTAAATCTGCAGCGGGCTTGTCACCATCACCGAGAGTATTGTCTGCGGCTGCCGAATGATTCAAAGCAAGGTAGTCGGGGTCTTCGGGTGCTTCTTCTGCTGCTAGCCGATCCGGCACCGCAACATAGGCTGTTGGCTTGTCCGATTGCTCGGATTCTAGCGGCGCCTCGAACACCAATTCAATGTCTTGCGCCGTCGGCTGATAAGGCTCATCAGAAGCGGCGTTCAGCGGCAAGTTCCAAGTCGCAAGGGCCACCACAATGTGCAACAAAATCGAGACACCGACGGCCCCGAGCATGATTTTCTTTTCGCGGGACGAGGTGTTATCGCGACCCATATTTTCCAAAGACCATGCAGTCAACGGTATTCTTTCTTTTGGCAACATTGGCATCTGCACACCGAATCCACCTTGCCCAGCAAAAAACATTAATCAAGACAGAAAATGTATCCTCTAGATCGCAAAACGCCAACCTAGTTGACGAATCCCCTGTCCACGTTCATCGTTATCTCAACAATTCGAGTGAAGCCCTTCAGCCAAGGCCAAGGAAATCGGCGCCATGGACCTCAATCAAATCCTCAAAAGCCTGCCCAGCGCCGACCGCGAGCTGGTGCAAACCCAGGTTCCTTTGCGGGATTTAACCTCCCTGGGGGTAGGTGGCCCGGCCGCTTTGATCTGTTCTCTTGAAAACGCAGAACAAGCCCAACGGTTCCATGAAATCGTCCAAAAAGCTGGCAAATCGCTGTTCATTTTGGGCGGCGGCAGCAACGTGTTGGCTGACGACGCGGGGTTCAATGGCATCGTCCTCAAAGTCACCGCCCAAGATTTTCAAGTTAGGGGCGATATTGTCACCGTTGGCGCAGGGTATGACTTTGACGATTTGATCGCCAAGACTCTCGACTCCGGGCTTACGGGGCTCGAGTTTGCGAGCGGAATACCCGGCACGCTCGGTGGCGCCGTTGTCGGCAATGCCGGCTGTTATGGCCATGAAATTGGCGAATTCTTTATCGACGCTCAAGTATTGCGTCCCGATGGCACCGTCGTCACGGCAGGACCCGAGGCCTTCGGCTTCAGATATCGGGAAACAGATCTGCGCGAAACCGGGCACGTCGTCTTGGAGGTTCGCCTCAAACTGAACCGCGGTGATGTTCATGCTGCGGGCGACACACGGGCCGAAAAAATCGCCGACCGGCGCCGCAAGCACCCAGTCGGATTGCCAAGTGCCGGCAGCTGGTTCCGCAACTTGCCTCCTGCTGCAGCCGGCGAGCGCCGCCGCGCCGCCGGTTCATTCCTGGAGGCCGCGGGCGCCAAAGAGATGTCAGCCGGTAACGCCCATGTATTTGCCAAGCACGCTAACATGATTATCAACGGTGGAATGGCGACAAGCGCAGATGTTTTGCGCCTTGCTGAGTGCATGAAAAAGGCTGTCAAAGACAAGTTTGATCTGACGCTCATTGAGGAAGTGCGCTACCTGTGCAATGAACCTGAGACCGAAGAGTGACGGCTGCTATATAGTTGAAAAATGTTCTCGAAAGATCTTGCCTGCGATCTGCCCAGGCAACGCAGGCGCTATTTGACGAGAACCAACTTCTGAGTGATCACATTTGCGACAGTTTCGATCCGCAAGAAGTAGGTTCCGGCGCTCGCCGCTCCGTCGTTTGTTTTCCCTTCCCAACGAACCAAATGTTCTCCGGCCGACATCTCCCTAGCAATGAGCATGGCCACCCGCCGGCCCGCCAAATCATAAACTCCCGCTGTCACGTGCCCTCTTTGTCCCAATTTGAAACGGGCTTGCACGACCGGATTAAAAGGGTTTGGCCACGGCTTATCTTGCCATTGAAGAAGACGAACTGCCGAATCGGGATTGGGCAAACAATCGGTTGGCAAAGTCCAAGTGGCAGATTCCCTGTCGGCACCCGCCCCCACTGTCAACCGCACTTGCCACGAAGCCGCAGCGTAAGAGGACCAACCACGCAATTCTTCAGCTCGCAGACTCATGTACCACGAACCACGCTCGAAATCCAAGCGCCCAACATCTGCGCGACCATCGACAACGACCGTTTGCCATTGACCATGGTGCCCTACTTCGAGTTGCCAAGGCCCTGGTCGATCTGGCCGAATGGCCATTTCAAGCCGACCACTTTCGCAATTTGCTGCAAAGGAAGAAGGCTCAACAGAAACTCGCGCCGGGTCCACATTCAAAAAAGTCAGGCCCAAGCGCAACGATCGATCGAGGGTCAAAATATCAGGCACACCGTCGAGGTTAAAATCTGCGGCGTCCACGGCATACATGTCCGGGCCACCGGCGATCTCTACAGGTAGCGAATAATTCCAATTGGTCACGCCAAACACGAGGCCGAGAGAGCCTTCGGTTTGCAAATTTGTGAGCACATCCAGGCGATTGTCTTGGTCAAAATCGGCCAGCACTAATCCGGCCGGCGGTCCGGGCAGGGCGTACCCACCGATACGTCTGATCAACTGACCATTGCTATTGTTCTCAAAAAATGACAAGGACTGTTCGGTTCGATTAGCGACCACCAAATCTTCGTCGCCATCACCATCCAAGTCTCCCGGCGCTAAATACAACGCACCGGCACCAGCGTTGACAAATGACTCTGCGCCAAACTCGCGGTTGCCAAGATTGAGTTTCGACCACACTCGGCTTTGACCATCGGTCGCGACCAAATCCATGCGATTGTCAGCATTCAAATCCATAGCAACGAGACGGTCCGCGCGGGACCCAAATCCAAAACTAACCGTCTCGGAGAAGGTCCCGTCGCCGTTGCCGAAAATAATATTTACTTCCGTCTGGGATTGGGCCAGCACCACCAGATCGCGGTGAGTGTCTGAGTCGACATAGGCGGACGTCACAAAAAACGGGAATGCTCCCACCGAGATGCTTGAGACTTGGGTCAAGGCCCCCGCGCCGTCCCAATTCAGAGCCACGACGTTTCCGTTGACGATATCCAGGGCGACCAACTCTAGCGTCGCATCGGCGTCTAGATTAGTCGCCATCACGCGTCCCGGAATAAAGCCCAGGTCCCAGATGTCGGGGGTTAATGACAAGGCGCCGTCCCCTGCACCATAGAACAGACGGATCGTAGTCTGATTCGCGTCTGCGACTAACAGGTCCTCACGACCGTCGGCATTGATATCGCTGCGGTCAAAATCACCCGGTGATTTATCCAGACTCAGAGCAGGGAATCCCCAAAAGCCCGGCTTCTCGTTACCCAACATGCCGGACAATAATTCGGTCTGACCACCATAGGTAATCAGGTCGTCCATCCCATCACCATCAATATCAGCAAACGAAAAATCCCAAGGTCGACAGGCTGGATAATACGTATCGAGCCGCTGCCATTGCCCCTCTGATTTGTTCAAAAGTTCGATCAGCCCGCGATCTGAATTGGAGACGAATAGCCCGAGGCTCCCGTCCGGCAGCGGGTTCTGGTGCAACGTTTGCGGTTCAAACGAAAGAACTGCTCGTTCCACTTCTAAAAGGATATCGCCAGAAGTTTCGTAAAACACGACCTCTGATGAAAATGCTGAGCCCACGGCAATCTCTTCTCGGGCGTCATTATTCAAATCGATGGCCGCTACCAGAGCCGGTTTGACTCCAGGCAACTCAACAACCACAAATTCTCGCAGTCCATTGAGTTGGGTGCGAAAAATTCCCAAGGATTCCGAGAGCGGGCCCGTATTGGCGACAACCAATTCTTTCAGATCGTCGCCATCAAGATCGATAGCAACCAGTCCGCCGGGGTGATCCCCACTGGCCATTGTGTATTGAATGGTCCAATCAGATCCGTCCTGGGCCAGGAAAGCAACTTCATCAATTCCCGGCAAGGTAACGGCAATTTCCCATGGGCCTACAGCCACATTGCCGACAAAGACCAGATCACCGGGATCTTCGGGCAAATCGACAACTTGATTTATTCGGAGGTTAGGAAAACTCGGTGATACTTCAACAAACATCATCCGATCAGGGTTCGCCGTGACAATCACGAATCCGGAATCTCCCAATGGACGCCCGAGCCATGGAGTCAACGAGACGACTTCACCGCCTACAAATAATTGGTGCACGACCAAATAACTGCGGCTCACAGGGTTGTAACCGGTCAGATTGAGAAAGCCTGCGCCGCTGCCGGAAACAAAGTGGTCTTTCCCATTCCCGGGCAGGCGCACGCGATGCCCACAAAGAGACGAACCAATGGTGGGGCCAACCACCGGTCCAGGAAATTCTACGGCGTGAGCAACAGGGGACAATGCGGCGGTGATCAGAACCACAAAAGTAGCCGCGTAGACTCCAAACCGACCCAAAGCCGTTATTGGGGCTATCTGACAGGCAACCGGGTATCTGAACGGACGCGATGAGTGCAGCAAGCTTGGGATCAAGATCCAGCTCTTTCGTTGTGGTCGGGGTACAACACATAATAGGGAATTCATTCGCCGATGACAAAACCGTTGCCATTAATTATTGACACTCAAGGCGCCGCACCTGAAATTAATCCATTAGACTTTCAGGCTGCATCCCCGCAAGCCCCGGGCACAGACCCGCACAGGAGCCGATTAATGATCCGTAATATGCTGTCCGCCTCTCTCTCTTTGGCGTTTGCTACATTCTCCGTCATTGCCTTGTCCTCCGCCATGATTATGGCCCCAAATGCCTTGGCACAAGACTCGGAAGAAACAGCGAAAGACCAAGCGGTACAAGAGGAAAGTGCCGCACAACCCACTTTCAAATTGTTGCGCGACGACGAGACCGCTGCATCTGATTTGGCCGCCGATGAAGTAGCCGATGCATGGACTCCTAAGCTTGAAAAAGGCACTTTGGATGTCAGCCTGAGCATCGGATTCCTCAATCTCAACACAACTTTGCTGCAATATGATCAAATCATTTACAAGTACACGACCGAATCAACATTTTGGGGAGATGTCGAGCTCAAGGGGCAAAGTGCCTTTGCGCCCACGATTCGTATCGGCTACAACATTACCGGCTGGCTAGCTGTTGAGGGCTGGACTGGAATGTCAGTTTCTGAGTACACGTCAAACGTTGAAAATCGACGCAGTCGGAAAAACGAACCCGGCGCCCCTATTGTTGAAAACCCGCCTTTGGGAGAATTTGACGCCGAGAAGCGCTCGCTGATTACACTTCAAGCTGGAGCCAATTTAACGATCTACCCGCTCGATATCATTGGCGACCGAGAAGGCCGACTGCACCCCTTCATTACTGGAGGCGCCGGCAGCATGTGGTACAGCGCCAATTCCAATTACGTCAAAGACATGGCCTCCGCGGTCGACGTCAATCTAGGCCTTGGATTGCTCTTCCTAGCCGATTCCAATGTCTCGGTGCGCTTGGAAGCTGTTGCCCATCGCAATGAACTTGATTGGACGCCAGCCGACTATTTCATGGAATTGAATGAAGGCACAACCCAGGTCCCATTGGATGAATTTCCGGAACTGCCCAATGGCAGCATCGACCAAAAGCCTGTGACGGAGTTTGAATCAAACATTGTGAACGCTTTGTATCTTTCTATCGGTCTACAAGTCAGCTTTTGATTGCTTTGGGTGACCCTGCTAGCTGCACGTTCTTGCAAGACTGCGTATACAGTCAGGTCATATAATAATCAGATCATGACTGTCTCGCGTCGAAATTCAATGGCATCTCGAACTTGAGACGGTGAGATCGTCTCAGTACCGTCGAGCGCAGCCACCGTTTCTGCCACAGCCACACACCGATCCACGCCGCGCAATGACAAACCCAGAGGCACCCGCACCTCGTCGAGATATTTTTTGGAGGCTGGGGAGAGTTTTTCGAATGCCCCTTGCTGGGTTCGCCCTTTTAACGTCTCATGGGCGCGCGCCACGTCGTCGGTCGTAGGACAATCCCGCCATCCCCCTTCTCTATCTGAAACAATCCCCAGTTCTGCTCCTTGCTGCTGCAGAAAATCTCCCTGCCACGGCCCCACTTCAACGAACATCTCAATGCGGTCCAGCAACGGGCCCGACAATCGGCTTCGGTAACGGTTGAGTTCCCCCGCAGTGCAACGGCACTGGCGCAGAGCACTGCCCAGGAACCCACAGCGGCAAGGATTCATCGCAGCCAGCAATTGAAACCGCGCGGGATAGACCCGAGACCCTGTTCCTCTAACCATCGACATTTGGCAATCGGCTAAGGGTTCTCGCAAACCGTCCAGAACCGCTGGGGAGAATTCAGACAGCTCATCAAGAAACAGCACTCCCTCGTGGGCCAAGGTCACTTCTCCCGGCCGCAAGTGCGAACCGCCACCCACGAGTCCCGCCCGGGTGATTGTGTGATGAGGAGCCCGGAAAGGTCGTTGTACAGGCACAAATCCTCCAATCGACGATCCCGCAGCGCTGTGAATCCGCATAACCTCGAGAGCACGAGTCAGAGACAGCGGTGGCCCCAGCTCGGACAGTGAACGAGCCAGACGGGTCTTGCCACAGCCTGGCGGCCCTACCATCAGCATGTGATGCCCACCGCTGGCTGCCAAAACAGCCGCCTTGCGCACCAACGGTTGCCCTTGCAGGTCCGGCCATAGCCAATGGGAACGCTTTGGTTCCTGATTCCTCATAGTAGCCGCCTGAACCACTGGCTGAGGAATATCATCACCTTCCCACCACGCGATAGCTTGGCGAAGATTTCGCACGCCAACAACTTTAAGGCCCGGCACGAGACCAGCCTCGGCTACCTGCCCAGACGGGACTACAGCAACGGCATACCCAGCCTTGGCGGCGCCAATGACCATGGCCAGCAACCCCCTGACGCCGCGCACTTCCCCAAATAGCGACAGTTCACCCAGAAAGGCGGCGCCCGTGCGGGCAGAAGGCCCAAGTCGCATTCCACCTCCAGCCGCCAAGATACCTACGGCCATGGCCAAATCCGCGGCCGCGCCGGTTTTACGCACTCCCGCTGGCGCCAAGTTGATCGTGATTTTACCCAAGGGGATTTTGTGCCCACTGTTGCGCAACGCCGAGAGCACACGCTCTTTGCTTTCACGCACTTCGGCATTGGGCAATCCCACCAAATGAAATCCGGGTAAGCCGCGACTGATGTCAATTTCAGCCGTTACGGCAATACCATCGATCCCTTCGAGGGCACCGGTTCCGATCCGAGCCGTCCGCCTTTTTGCCATTATTGTCTCCTTGGGTAGAGTAGACACACCACTTGGCAATCTTTAGACCACA
>JBLIOK010000090.1:0-9725 GCA_047639735.1 Candidatus Krumholzibacteriia bacterium
ACCCTCTGCAAACTGAGGCCGTGGCCTATATATCTGGTCGTAAAGATTTATTGGCGAGCCTGTTTTATTTCTTGGCGTTGATCGGGGCCAGGTTCCGATTGCGCGGAACCGATGTCGCGTCGCGTCTTGGTGGATCAAGCCTCTTTGTCGTGGCGGCGGGTTTTTCGTTTTTATCCAAAGAATCTGCGCTCACCTTGCCCGCTACTGCACTCGCTCTCGATATCGTCACAACACGCACTGGGTCGTTACGCGCCCGCCTTGGCGCCGCACTAAAAGACGGCCGCCTCTTTTACGGTATCTTATTCATCGCTGGCGGTTCTGCCCTCTTTTACAAGCTTGTCTTGGCCCCCGGCACCAAAGTTGCCTTTGACTTGCTTTCCGACCCCATCACGAACCTGCCCGACAGCTTACGGTCCTATTCCTTGTACTTGCGCAAGACGCTCTGGCCTTGGCCACTGATCGCCGATCTCAACGGGCTCTTCCCAATCCAACTCGGCACCGCATCGAATTGGGGGACGTTTTGGAACGGCGGCACGGGGCTCGCAACCGCCTTGGGACTGGGCATTGCCGCTGCGTTCTTGGCGATGGCGAGGCGCCTGAAGTTAGTAGGTATCGCACTGGGCTTCTACTTCATGCTCGCCTTACCTGTCGCCAACTTGATCCCCTTGAATGAACCCGCGGCAGAACACTACGCTCATTTGCCGCTGGCGGCTTTGGCCGTCGTCTTTTGTGGTGCGGCCGCCGCTCTGTTTAGGAGATCAAAGTTGCCATCTCGTTTTGGCATTATCGCGGCAGCAGCGCTGCTCATTGTTTTTGCGGGCGCCTCGTTTCAGCGCGCCAAAGTTTGGTTGGATTCAGAAACTCTCTGGACATCGGTAACCGAAAGCCATGAGGGCAGCGACAGAGCTTGGTCCAACCTAGGCTTGGTCTATTCCAAGGCCGGTGACGAAAATAAAGCAACCGCCGCCTACCAACGAGCGCTCGCCATTGGACCCGCGCCTCAGCCACGAATCGTCGCCAACTTGATGCAAGCGATGCGAAGCCGCGGTGATTTGATGGGCGCCGCCAAAGCGGGTCGAGAAGGGCTTGCCGCCTTCCCTGATAATCCCCTATTGTTGTCTTTAACAGGAGGCACCTTGGTTCAGATGGGGCAACCCAATGCCGCGCTGCCCCTGCTAAACCGAATAGCGGCCCTGCCAAACGGCGACAGAGAAGCAGCCCCAGGGTGGCGCAAGGACCGCGCTTTGGCCCATGCGCTTACTGGCGACAAAGTCACCGGCGAACGCCTGTTGCTCGAAGCCCGCCGGCTTGAACCATCCGACCCGACGATTTTGTCTTCATTAGGTTGGCTGTATATGGATCTCAATCGGTGGGTCGAAGCAGACTCGGTTTTGACCTTGGCTGTGGCCATGCCCAAGGCATCGGCCAACGCTTGGCTCAATCACGCCGTTGCCAAGTTCAGGCTCGGCCACGTTGCATCGGCAGCCAACGCCTTGGACGAAGCTGAAAAACGCGGCGCCCAAATTCCGCCTTCGCTACGGCAAGCGGTGAACTCAAAGCTTAAGGAGTAAACATGGCCGTCCACGGCACTCATAACGCGCTACCTGATGACCGCAACGAGAACATTTTGATCCACATCAATGGTGAACTGTTGCCGCGCGCCGAAGCCAAGATCTCGGTCTTCGACAGCGGATTCCTGGTGGGCGACGGCGTTTGGGAAGCGCTGCGTTTGCACGACGGCGTTTTGGTCTTCCTAGACGATCATCTTAATCGACTATGGCAAGGTGCAGCGACAGTCGGCATGACGTTGCCGGTGTCACGGGAAGAACTGACCGCCAAAATCTGGGAAACCCTGAACGCGAACAACATGCAAAACGATGTGCACGTGCGCACCATGGTCACGCGGGGAACCAAAAAGACACCTTCGCAGGATCCACGGTTGACCATCGGCGGGCCGAACATCGTCATCATCGCCGAACACAAGGTGGCCGACGAAGAAGGCCGGCGCCGAGGAATCACCTTATTCACGAGCACCATTCGTCGCGGGTCGCCTGACTACCTGGATCCGCGATTGAACTGCCACAGCAAGCTGCACGAGGTGATCGCACTGCACCAAGCGATCGAAGCCGGTGCCGATGAAGCGCTGATGCTCGACATCCACGGCTTTGTCTCCACCTGCAACGCGACCAATTTTTTCATGGTCACACGTGATGACGAAGTGTGGACTTCAACTGGCCAGTACTGCATGAACGGGATCACGCGCGGTAAAGTGATCGAGGTTTGCCATGCGAACGACATCATCGTCAAAGAAAAAGACTTTTCGTTGTTTGATGTTTATGGCGCCAAAGAAGCCTTTGTTACCGGAACCTTCGGTGGGCTCACTCCCGTCAACGCCATCGACGGACGCGTGATCGGCGAAGGTTCATTGGGCCCGATGACCGAACGCCTGCACAACTTGTATCACGAGTTGATCAAGACAGAAGTTGAGGCCAACCGATGACCCCGGCGACCCGCATTTGTTTGTGGAGCGGCCCCCGCAACATTTCAACGGCGTTGATGTACTCATTCGCTCAACGGGCCGACACCACGGTTTACGATGAACCGCTATACGCCCACTACCTCACCAGAACACCCGCACGCGACTATCATCCAGGCGCTGAAAAAGTCATTGCTGAGTTAGAAAACGACGGCAATACGGTTATCGAAAAATTAATATTGGGCAAGCAACCCACGCCCGTCGCGTTTTTCAAACACATGACTCACCACTTGGTTGACCTCGACTGGACCTTCATGGACAAAACGGTGAATGTGATTCTCACGCGCGATCCGGTCGATATGTTACCCAGTTTTGCTGAGAACATTGAGCAACCAACTTTGACCGATGTTGGGTACGCTAAGCATGTCGAAGTGCTTGAATACTTACAAGAACGCGGACAAACACCTGTCGTTTTGGATTCACGACAGGTGTTGCTTGATCCACGCCAGGTTTTAGAGAAGTTATGCGAGCAAGTTGGGATTTCGTTCGACGAAGCCGTTCTGAGCTGGCCTGCCGGTGCGCGCCCCGAAGATGGCTGCTGGGCCGAACATTGGTACGCAAGCGTCCACAAATCGACGGCGTTCGCACCCTACAAAGCCAAGAAATCACCGTTTCCCGACCATTTGAAGCCACTGCTCGCTCAATGCAAACCTTTGTATGCGCAGTTGAGCGAGCTAGCAATCCGGGCTTGAACACATTTCGCTGTTATTGAACTGTGCCCCGCACAAACGAAAACTTCACTGCCGCCCGTGCCGACTCGCCGCCAACCTCCAAAACCGGATAAGCTAAAAAGTTGATCGCTCCAGACTCGGGCAACGGATCAACCACAATATCGCGGCCATAGGTGAGCGTAAAACGATTGGCTGGATGATGGCCGAAATAGTAGGTCGCCAAACTCGAATACTTGTCACCTTCACTGATGTCTACTGGCCACCACTTGCCATCAGCATAAAATTCTGCCCAACAGTGATAGCCATCAACACCACCGTAGTCACGATCTGAAGGAATGCCTGCGCCAATCATGAATCGCGCCGGGATGCCTACCGAACGCGCGAGGGCGATGAAGTAGGAATGAAAGTCCGTGCAGTTGCCACTCTTAATATCGCAGGCATAAACCGCATCGCCCTTGCCCCAGCCTTCGCCGTATTTTTTATAGCTCATGGTGTCCAGCACGTGATCATAAAGCGCGCGTGCACGCACCAAGTCGCTGCGCTTGCCCTCAACAACTTCCTTGGCAATGGTGCGGAAATCGTCATTTGCAGGGACCAAGCGATCGGGGTCGAGATAGCGCTTAGTGCCGGCGATGTCGGCCTCATAGGCCGCCTTCTCGAGGCGGTCGACCTGGAAGCGGATCTCCACCGTTTTGCCGCTATCAGCCGGCTCCAACTCCAAGAAAAGTACGCGATTACCAAATTCTTCATCGCGCAACTCTTTGCGTTTTCCTGGGGCTTCAATGGACACCACTTTGACTTCTTGAAAGGCATCTGATTCAGGCAACGGCAACCACATGCGGGCCGAATTATCCATTTCCGGCAGGACCGCGTTGTACACAAACTCAAACGAGTCTTTACCCCGCATCACCCCAAAGTGACCTTCAGAAGCGCGGTCGACCGCCATGCGGTGCCAATTTTTGTCTTTGTCTTGATCCCACACGTAGTAAGGAATTCCGTTGATTTTATGCACCGTGGTTTCGGTGACTTTCATGTTACCAGGATCGCCAGTGAGGAAGAAATCGACGTCATAAACGTCACCACTCACATCCGCCAAATCGACGCAAGCGAAGTGGCTTTGCGGGCCAAGGTTCGACAAAAATTCCATATGAATGCGCACCAGCTTGAGTTTCAAATCCAAATCGCCGTGCTGCAAATGAAAATAGCCGCCGCCTTTTGCGACCTCGTCGATAATGTGTGCGTCAATGCCTTCTGCGATATCCTGGGTAACTCGGCTGTCAGGGTCCGCTATGCTAGCGGTCGACTGCATCAGGATACAACCCACCAACGCTAACCAAACAATCGTAGTCGCTCGTTTCATAGATGTCTCTCCCAAGGGTAATTGAGTGCCTAAATCCGACTGAGAGTCGTTCGAAATTTGATTTTCTTTAGTATACGATCAAATGCCAGATCTTCAACCAAGTGATTCCATTCCGCCGTTGCGCGGCCACCTAGTCGGGCAAAGCGTCCCACTTGGGAAACCCACTTTTGGATAGGGGTAAGCGCTGATACCGCCCTCGCCTGTGTTGTGAGCAAATCCGCCAAGCTTAGCCCCACCATTGAGTGAAATGACGGCAAATTTTGTCCGCCTCGTCCAGCCTTTTCGCCTCCGAGTGGGAATCCACACAACATCAGCGTGGGCGGAGTATCGCCGCAATGTTGACAGCTGTTAAGCACTAATTAAATTGCCGTAGCCTAGCGGTAAATCCCCTTTAGCGACCCAAACGAAAGGGCAGAATTCGGCACTGACGATTCCACAATCTCTATTCTTCCGGTCATACCGTTATGCGGCGATATGCGACAGGTGTAGTAGAAATTGCCCAAATCCAACGAGCTCGGTGTCCACGCAATAAAGTCCGTGGTTGGTGCCGGGTCGGCGATAAAGTCCGCCAGTGGCAACAACGTCGAATCATCGATTTCTTGGGTGAGGATCGCCGTGCGCGAAAAACTACCGTCAGTGCCTAACACTTGCAACGTGTCATCAGTCAGCGCAAAAGGGTGCGACAATGTCGTGCGGTGAAACTCATAGGTTTGATTCACGCTAAAAACAAATGACGGGTCTTCAATGTCGGTGAACGTCCCGTTAACATCAGTCCAGGTGAACAAGTAGCTCGTGCTGCCGGTATTACTGATGGAAAATTCGGCACCCGAATCGATCTTCCAGACGTGTGTCGAGAGCTGGGTTGTCGTTGCTTGGGTGGAGGGAACAAACGCGGTTAAGGTCACAAAAACGGCCAAGAGCACGAGCAGATCTTTCATGGCGAGCTTCTCTCATCGGATGAACTAAAAATGACTGAGTTCATCCTATGCCATTCCCGCGCCTTGTTCAATTGGACGGCGAGCTTATATTGCCTTCGATATTGATCCCCAGCAAAGGAACGGCGATGCGAATCAGTTGTGAAGATATCGAAAACACGTGTCCAGAATCAGACATCTACAACCTCCTCTTGGAGATGGATGACAAACACATCGTGGAATTAGGGTGTGGAAACGCCGAGCACACCCGCCTCATCGCCACCTCCGGCCATAACAGAGTCGTCACAGCTTTTGAAGTTGACGAGGTAGCACATGCTAAAAACCTCGCCGCCGAAGGGTTGCCCAACCTGACTTTCGGGATGGCCGGCGCTCAAGATATCCCGCTGGCTGACAATTCGGCCGACATCGTGCTGATGTTCAAATCGCTGCACCATGTGCCTTTGGACCTCTTAGACCAGACCTTGCTCGAGATCAAACGCATCTTAAAGCCCGGCGGCCTGGCGTACATTTCCGAACCTGTTTTTGCTGGCGATTTTAACGAAATCTTGCGCCTGTTTCACGATGAAGAAGTCGTCAGAAAAGCGGCATTCGAAGCCGTCGAAAGGGCCGTTGAACAGGGCACCTTTGAGCTGGCAAAAGAAGTGTTTTTCAACTCACCTCGGGTCTTTGCAGACTTCGCTGAATACGAATCACAAACGCTCAATGTCAGCCATAGTGACCATCAGCTAGATGACGAACTCTTTGCCGAGGTGAAGCGGAGGTTTGAAGCGCAGTGCACCCCTGAAGGGGCTTCATTTGTGATGCCAATTCGGGTGCACCTGTTGAAGGCCTAGGACTATTTGACTGAGCTGGAGCGACTGGCTCCAGCGCGGCGACTGTTGGCGTCACGGCTTCTTTTTTCGAAGGCGTTTGGTAAGGACTGAATTGAGCCGGTTCGATCATCATGTCATTTCTCCATTTCGTGGCTTTTGGTTTTCTAAAAATCACAATCGCAGGCGCCGCAGATCACCTCCTGTGCCTCGGCAGTGCTCCACACCGCGTTGGCCAAGAATTGAAAATTCACGAGCGCCGCTTCATATCCATTTCCCTCTTCGATCACAGGCGCGGCGGTTGCATCGTTAACCACCGCAACTTCAAATCCTTGTTCCAATAGTTCTCGCAGATGAGACTCGAGGCAGAGATTGGCCAACATGCCGGCCAGAACGATTTTCTCGATACCACGTTTGCGCAGTTGCAGAACGAGATCAGTATGGCCAGGTCCATACAGTTTGTGCGGGTTGACCACGATGGTTTCACCATCGTCGATATACGGCTTGTACAGTTCCAACCAGTCAGCGCCCGAACCCTCAAAGGGCAGATTCCGACTGCGGTCAAACATGTTGATCTTGTGCATCAGAGATTCAAAGGCACCTTCAAAACGCCATTTATGATCATGAGGGTCGCAGTAGTGGGGCGAAACAAAGACCGGCAGATTGGCACACTTGGCGACGCGAAACAGCGCCTCAATATTCTCAACCGTATTGTTCTCAATAACGTTCTGTCCCACGACACCCCAAGTGGCCCCGCCCGAACTCAAGAAGTCGTTCTGAGGATCGGTCACCACGAGCGCCGTGCGTTGCGGATCTATGGTCATGGTTTGTTTTGGCAGGGCCATGGCTTGACTCCATCTTGCTAGTGACCTCATACAGCCTCACGGCTTTGTAGATCTCTATTACAAGTGGCGTGCCATTTTCTACGACATTCCGATGTTCTGATAAACCATTGTTATCTTAACAGTTAAGAAGGCTACGAATTCTACAACTCGATCTCTATTCCCAATGCCTACCTCGACATCTCGGATTCCCACGAAATGTCGTGCCTCTCAATGGCGCGAAATCCCCATCTTTTTCATCCGCGAGCGCAGTGTATTCGGGTGTATATCAAGAATGATCGCCGCACCGCTTGCCCCCTCTATACGCCAGTTGGTTTGCTCAAGGATGCCAACGATGTGATCACGTTCCACACTCTCCAGGGTCTTGTGCTGCACCGATGGCACATCCATCGGTGCGTGCATCTCAAGCGCCTCGTCCACCCGCAACACTCCATTAACCGCCAGAATGACCCCGCGCTCGATAATATTTTCTAGTTCTCTGATATTACCTGGCCAATCATATTGACCAAGCGCCGCCTGGACGTGATCGGGTATCGTATTGATCTTCCGCCCCATCTTTTTGCTCGTCTTGGAGACAAAGTGGCTGACCAATTGTGGAATGTCTTCCCTACGCTCACGCAACGGCGGCACTTCAACGGGAAACACATTCAGTCGATAGAACAGATCTTCGCGAAAGTCACCCGCCCAAATAGCTTTGGTCAGATTTCGGTTGGTCGCAGCGATGATTCTGACATCAACTTTGATCGCGCGCGACCCACCGAGGCGCTCGATTTCTCCCTCTTGTAGAACCCGCAGAAGCTTGGCTTGCAAGTCGAGAGGAATTTCGCCCACCTCATCGAGAAACAGAGTTCCGCCATGGGCCAATTCAAAGCGCCCTGTACGGCGTTCGGTCGCACCGGTGAAGGCCCCCTTTTCATGACCAAAGAGTTCGCTCTCGATCAAATTTGCGGGCAGGGCAGCACAATTCACCTTCACCAAGGGGCGAGATTTGCGGCCGCTCAAGTGGTGTATCCCTCTGGCAAACAGCTCTTTACCGACACCAGTTTCACCCAATAAAAGCACCGTAGCGTCTGTGTCGGCAACTTGTTCAATGCGGTGCAACGTCTTGCCAAGGGCTTCGCTATCGCCAATGATTTCTTCGAAGTTGTGATTCACTTTGATTTCTTGTTGCAGGTAAATATTTTCGTTCTGCAGCCTATTCTTGAGCGCGCGCACTTCTTCCAAAGCATTCTCCAAAGCAACCTGTTGCAACTTGCGTTCGGTGATATCATTGAAAGTCACCACCGCTCCGTCTGGCTCACCTTTTTCGTTGTAGATAGGTGTGCTCACATACTCCACCGGCAAACTCGTGCCATCCTTGCGCCAAAACACTTCCGTATCCACCCGGTGCACTTTGCCATCCTTAATAGATGCGTAAATCGGGCAGTCGGTCACTTTGTAATGCCCACCATCAACATTCGTGTGATGAATCACGTCGTGCTGCACACAATCTTTCAGGTCTTCACTTCGCCAGCCCAACATGCGTGCAGCGGCTTCGTTGACAAACGTTGTGTGCCCTTTGCTGTCGAGACCGTATATCCCTTCACCTGCCGAGTGCAAAATCAGCTCATGGCGGCGCTGCAGTTCAGATATCGTTTTCTCAGCTTGGTCGGCAGCGACCTTTAAGCCGTCGTCGCCATCGCTGGAACTGCTTGGCTTTTGTACCTTCGGGCGAGATTTGCCTGCCATGTCGTCGCTTCCTTAATCAATGAATATGGTTTGCAAGAGACTGGATTTCTTCGCCCACAGTATCTCCCAACCCATCCCCTGTGCAAGAGAATCGAAGTAATTTTCTACGATTATTCGTGGCCCCACGAAATGCCACAGTTATCCGAGATTCATCAAATCAGGAGCAGACCACACTATTCCGCGTAGACTGTTGTAAACAAAGACTTTATCTGATTTGCACATAGCGGCAAGAGTTGGCACTCAACTTGATATATAAGCAACAAACGCAGTCGCCCCGAATTATCGTGGGATCGCAACAAAAGAGATGAACTGTCTCGCGCTCAAAACGACCGGAGAAAGCAATGAACATCGATTTCAAACGCGCCGTACCAGCCGGCTTCGCCGCGACCTTGGCCCTGGACCTCACCGGTCTGCTGTTGACCGGAAAATGGTGGGACATCCCCCACCTCTTGGGCGCCAAATTGGGCACCGGACTGGCAGGCGGTCTCGTGATGCACTACGGCATTGGCGTCGTCTTGGCCATCATCTTTATGGCCATCTCGCCATCTCTCAAGGGGCCGCTGTACGTTCGGGCGCTCACCTACATAACTGTGCAAACGGTCTTGGGCGTTTTCCTTTTCATGTTCCCGCTTTTGGATCTTGGTGTCGCCGGGCTCAAAGCCGGCGCCATGATGCCAGTAATCTCCCTAGCCCGTCACTTTGTCTACGCCTTGGTGCTTTCTGCGGCCTTGCGGGGAAACGAGTCCCTCACCAGTTCCAACACCCATCTGCGCTATGAGGTACAGACGTGAGCGCCAACGATTTGCCAATTCTTGAGACCGAACGTCGACCTGGGGCCCGACCC
>JBLIOK010000091.1:0-9421 GCA_047639735.1 Candidatus Krumholzibacteriia bacterium
TGCCAGGCCGTTATTTGGTGATGATGCCCAAGGGGCGGCATATTGGCGTTTCGCGAAAGATCGACGATCGCAAAGAGCGCACTCGCTTGAAGCAATTGCTTCAAAAGCATCGCCCCGAAAAGGGCGCTTTCATCATCCGTACCGCCGCTATCGCTATGACCGAAGAAGCGGTGGAACAGGATGTGACTTACCTGAGCGGTTTGCTCGACAAAATCAGCGTGGGCAACAAAGAGCTCACGGCGCCAGCGTTGGTTCACGGCGATGTGGGCATGGTTGTGGCCTTGATTCGGGATATTTTCAAAGAAGACACAGCGCGCTTGATCATTGACGACCAAGAGGACTTCGATCTCTTGCACACCTATGTCAAAACCTTTGCGCCTGAGATGATCAAACGCATTGAGCAGTACAAGGGTGACTTGCCTATTTTTGACCACTTCGAAATCGAAGCCGAGATCAAAAAGTCGTTGGACAAACGCGTTTGGATGAAAAAAGGTGGCTACCTGATCATCGAGCCGACCGAGGCCTTGGTCTCGATTGATGTGAATACCGGCCGCTTCACTGGCCGGCGTAATCAGGAAGAGACCATTTACCAAACCAATATGCTGTCGGCGAAAGAAGTCGCACGGCAATTGCGGCTACGAGATTTTGGCGGAATCATTGTCATCGACTTCATTGATATGGAGAACGAAGGCAATAAGAAACGCGTCTTCAATGAACTGAAAAATCACCTCAAACGAGATCGCGCGCGCCACAAGGTCTTCCAGGTGTCGGGCTTGGGTTTGGTTGAGATGAGCCGCCAACGGGTGCGGCCGTCGTTGCTCTCGCAGGTTTCTGATGACTGCCCATACTGTACCGGCACGGGCAAGGTGTTGAGCATGGAAACAATGAGCAACAGCATTGAACGCTTGGTGCACCGGATCGCCATCGTCACGCGTGAGCGTCGGTTGCAAATTCAAGCCAACCCAGTGCTGGCCTTGTATTTGCTCGAGGAACGCCCCGAACAGTTCCGCGATTTGTGCAAGTCATTTGACCTGGATCTGAACGTGCTCGACGACGCCACTCTTCACATCGAAGATTTCCGTATCGTGAGTTTAGAATCAGGGAAAGATTTGATCGCCGAATTTGAGAAAAAAGCACGCGGAGGACGCGGCTAGCTTTTTGATCCTGGCGGAGTGACGTCGATTTGTGAACGGCACTGTAATTTGGCTCTGGTCCAATAAGTTTGGGCCAGAGCCTTGTTTTTTTGGCGGTCACCCGGAGCCAGTCGGCGCAAGAAAGCTTTCAGGCCGTATTCGGCAAACTGGGCCCAGCGAAAGGCATGCATTTGGGCGTTGGATCCATGTTTGGCGACGTAAATGCGGTAACTTTTTTGAAATTGCAGCAGACTGAATTGGCTCACCGTGCCAGACGCTTGGCCTTCTAAATGAACAACTTCAGAATCAGCATAGTACCAGTTCTCTAGCCCCAAATCATGAGCACGACGGCACCAATCCGTCTCTTCGAAGTACATGAAAAAGGTTTCGTCGAGGTTCCCCACGTTTTCTAGAGCGGCCCTGGGCATGAGAAAACAAGCCCCCATCACGTATTCTACTTGATGACTGGTATCTTCGCGTTTGGGGATTTCAATCACACGCTTTTGCCATGAGGCGAAGGGTGCTTTGCGCGCTGGGTCAATGAACCCTAACCAGTGAAAGGACGGTCGCGGGAAGTAGCCATAAGTGATCGTGGGCGTTCCCTCAGCGGTGGTCAATAAAGGCCCTACCGCGCCAAGGGCTTGCTTTGTGGCAGCAAACGCTACCAAACGTGCGAGTGAGAGGTGAGGGCAAACAGTGTCCGGATTGAGCAGGAGAACGTAGTCTCCTTTGGTAGCCGGTAGCGCCAAGTTGTTGCCTCGACTGAAGCCGCAATTGGAGCCAGCAGAGATCAAATTCACGGCGGGGAATTCCTTGGTGATCATTGCCAGCGAATCATCTTGCGAGTCGTTGTCGACGACAAAAACCTCCCAGGTCAAACTCTCGCATGCCAAAGGAAGCGAGGCCAAGCAATCGCGAACCAAGTCACAAGTGTTCCAATTGACGATGACGATGCTCAGATCCATGGCGCTACTTGCGTCCGGCCCGCCGCAACAGCTCTTGTTCTTCGTCGGTCAAGCTCTGTAGGCCCTCGCGGGAAATCTTGTCGAGAATGGCGTCAATTTCAGGCTGTTTTTGTTTGCCCGGCCCGGGTTTTGGCGTTTCGGCGCTGCCATTGGGGCGCGGCTTTTTGGGCCGCACAACCTTCATTTTTCGTTTCGTATTCCACCGTGTGAAGGCGCCGCCTAGTCCGCCAGGGAGACCGCTGCCCAAAGCAGGGATTGTCAATTTTAGGAACACAAAGCCCGTGATCATACCGCCCAAGTGAGCCAGGTTGGCGATACCATTGTTGGCGCCAGCGGAGGATATGAGTTCCATCAAGCCAAACAGCATCACCGCATATTTTGCCTTCATGGGGATGATCATAAAAACAAAGATCACAGCTTCAGGAAAGAGCATACCGTAGGCCAAGAGAAGCCCGTAGATGGCTCCAGATGCGCCGATCATGGGGACGAAAGAACTCATGCCCACCAAATTGAAAATTCCGTAGGTGACGGCGCCGCCAATTCCACAAATGGCGTAATAGGTGAGAAACGATCTCTTGCCCCAGCGGGCCTCGATGGGCGCGCCGAACATCCATAGGATCAGCATGTTGAAGCCGATGTGGAAGAACCCGTCGTGGAAGAACATGTAGGTGCCGAAGCGCCAGATTTCAAAACCGAAAATTGCGCGTTCGGGAATGAAGGCAAAGAAGTTAGTGAACTCCACCGCTTGCCCGCCGCGCCCGCCTTCGACCAGAGTCTGCAAAACAAAAACCGCGATGTTGGCGATCAGCAGCATTTTGACACCGGGTGTCAAAGCGCGGCCACCGAATGATCTGCCACCGGCGCCGGAACCAAAGTTGCGCATCGAGAGTGTCCTTCCCCGAGGGAATCAAAAAGAGACGTTGCCCATACTTTGGGCGGTGCATG
This sequence comes from Candidatus Krumholzibacteriia bacterium, assembly GCA_047639735.1. Classification (GTDB taxonomy): domain Bacteria; phylum Krumholzibacteriota; class Krumholzibacteriia; order LZORAL124-64-63; family LZORAL124-64-63; genus JAGRNP01. The sequence goes on from JBLIOK010000091.1 coordinate 3,044, forward strand.
TCTTGTGTTCTTCAAAAATACAACAGATCGGGCCGAAGGGCATTAAAAATGCGAATTTTCGGTTGAATGGCGCAAAAAGAGAGAGCCCACAAGGGGCTCTCTCAATGAAAGTGCATCGAACTGTTTACCTAAATATCCGTGTCATGCTAGCAGCCATCTCTGGCGACATGCTGAACAGATTATTGTTTCCAGCTTTGGTCACCGCAAGGGTTTGGCCATAGGTTGGGTCCCAAGTGATGCTCGCCAGATCGACGTTGGCGTGGTTCGTGCCATCGAGTGAATTGATCATGTCAATAAACAAGTTAGCGGTGAAGCCGTAGCCCAAGCTGTTGGGGTGCACACCATCAAGACCAAAATAGGTCGTTGCTGCCGCAGTGGTGAGGTCTATACCTTGGCCTAGCAACAACAAGAAATGAGTCCGTTGGGCAGGAGCTAGTCCCTCTAGTGCGCCATTAGCGTCGACCATGCCGCACTTTGCAATCCCAGATGTATTGATGTTGGCCGTAATTCCGGCGATTGCTTGATTAAACGCCGTTGTTGCGGCATCAACATCTGCAACTTCTTGCCCCGTTAAGGTGAGATGCGTAGGCAGGGGTTCGCCATCATTCGCTGGGTCTGTAATCCAACTCAAAGCCGTGAACAAAACAATTTGTACGTCAGCTTCAACGTACCCGTACGGCCAGACGCCGCCAACGGCCTGCACAAAGGTAGGCTCTTGCAGAAAAAAGGCTGCGCTGGTCACACCAGGAATGTTAGCCGTCACGACGGTTGGCGTAAAGCCGGTGGCTTTGGCAAGACCACCAGCCAGGGTTGACAACATGGCTGCATAGTCGTCGGTGAATTGCATCGCGTCGAAGTCGCCGGGGACGGGGTTGCCACCTGTCGCCGCTCCCAAGATGTCATTGTTGCCCAACCATACCGTTGCCAAGGCGGCACCTTTGGCGATGGCTTTGTAATGCATGGAACCCGATTGCGTCACTATCGGTGGCGGGCCAGCGGCAAGAGTGACGGGCGAGTTGCCAAAGAATGACGAACGATTAATGAAGTTGAAGAATGGGTTGCCATCTCCACTTGCGGCATCGTGCGCATTCATGCCGTGCGTTAAGTAGGCTCCTGGCACACCCAAATTGTGATAAGCAGTAGGCTGGCTAACCGCCAGCAACAACGTGCTTTGCACGTCAGCTAAAGGCGTAGAACCTAGCGATGAAAGACCTGCGCCATTAAAATATAGCAGGCCGTTAACTAGGGACGGGTCAACGCTCGAAACTCCGCTGATGCCAGGCGCCGCGATCCAAGGGATCGTGAAATCCGTGGAACTGAGGCCTAATTGGTTGGCGATCAAGCGCGGGTAGCTTCCGCTTTGGCCCACTTGCATCAACCCGTTGTCCATCCAGCCAGCAGTGAGGCTATTGCCGATCGCGACATAGCGCGAACTAGCGTCGCCGATTCCGGGCGGGTTGACGCTGCCCGTTGGGTCACTTGGTGCGTCAACTTCGCCACAACCTGCCAACAGGAGGGCCGCCAGGAGAGCCATCGTCATCGAGATATTTTTGAAATTCTTCATGTCCTGCACCTCCTTCTAAAAGTGGTAAGAGAAACCGACACCAAAGAGATTGGCGTTGGCAGCATAGGTTCCAAAGGGATAGTCGGTATCGTTACGTACCGGCTCTCCATTTTCGATGTTGGTGCGTTCTTCGCCAGCGACATACATGTAACTCAAGGTCACATCAAATGTGTTGGCGTGATAGGCAAGTCCGAAACTGTAATCGTTGCGGTCGCTATCGGGCAGTAGTGGGCTAACTGCTTCCAACGGTTGCGGTGTGGTGTCACGCACATATCCGCCCATCAAAGTAAACTTTTCATTGATGTCATATTCGGCACCAAGGCGCACTTGCCAGCTGTCTTCATAGTTGAATTCGATCAATTGGTCCAAGGCGTCGTTGTTGAAATCCAGGGTCAGTTCTTTGAATGCGCTCCAGCCGAACCGCACATAATTGGCTTCGGCGCGAAAGGCTTCAGTAAACTGATAACCGATGCCTAAACTGAGGATGTAAGGCAAATTTAACTCAGAGTCCAATTCTTGTTTGGGTCCGCCTAAACCGGTGATAAGCTGATCGGCCCAGGAGTTTGGACCTTGAACGTTCGTCAATGTGGCTTCAGCACCTTCAAATTTCATGGTCTTCTTGAAATGGTACATCAGGCCGAAAGAGAATTTTTCGTCGGGGCGGTACATCAAACCTAATGAAGGTGTGATGTTGATGTCACTGGAGCCTTCAATGTTTGTGTCGATGGCGTTGGTGCCAAAATCCGGTTCGGGCGTAAACTTGTTCAATTCCAAATTCTGGTGAGCGACGTCCAGGCCAATAGCCAAGGCCAAGTTTTCAGTGGCTTTGAAGCTGACGGCGGGTGTCACGTACACCGTTTCAATACTCACATCATAGTTGATGCGACGTCCAACCCAGGTTTCGGGGTCTTTCCATTTGACGCCTAAGCCAAATGGTGCGTACACACCAACGCCGAAGGCAAATTTGCCACCGTTGTTGTGCGTGTAATAGGCTCCGGGAACGAGAAAGGTTTGCGGGTCTGCCTCACCGGTTTGAACGGCGTCTGGTTTGTTCAGCTTCCCGGAGAATTTGAAATCCGGCTTGATGAAGATCACATTCAGATCAACAGTCTGGCCTTCGATAAAAGAAAGTCCGGCTGCGTTGTAATACACTGCAGATCCGTCGTCGGCGTTGGCGGTAAATGCGCCGCCGAGAGCGGTGGCTCGCGAGCCAGCCTCGTAAATACTGAAACCTGTGGCTTGAGCTGTACCAGCACTCATCAGTGCGATTCCAGCCAGTGCCAAGGTACATATGATTCTGTTTCTCATTGTGCCTCCTTGTATGAGAATGAAAGGCAAGATTCCGAGTATGGATTTCTCCTGTCGCAGCTTGAACCTAGCATAGGTGCCACTATTGAGAAAGAGGATTCAGAAACTTATATTGTAAGAGAATTGCCGGGCTTTATGAGCAATGGAAAATGATCCGCCTTGGTCACGTTGGCTGATCATATACCCGCCGCCAGAGATTTTGTAAGCAAAGAATGAGCCACCTAGGTGGGAAGATAGCTCGCCGCGGGCTTCTGTGTCAGCTGAAGCCGGTCGGTGGAGCCGCCGGTGGGCACGGTAAACGGCCGACGACAACAACCGCAATTTCGTAATTTGCCCGCTGCGAGTGATAGGATGGTGTTGCTCTAGGCGGAACGGGGACCAGGTGCACAGTTCCTCAATGAGGCCCGTCCAGACTGTATATTAGCGCCAAGCCTGCATCTGATGCGATGAGATGAGGGGTTTGATGTCGATTCGAATATCAATATATACCTCGATCAAGTGCGGCGCGATGCAGTCAATTCTAAAATTCGATCGCGAGCGGCCGATCTCCTCAAGGAGGATCTCGGTAGCGAAATCGAAGTTACTGATGATGGCTCAGTTGGCGGCTAGTTGAGCCTTGTCAGTACCCATAGTGAACGGTAAGATTGACCACTGTTAGGCAAATATGACTCTGGTTGAAGGTGTATGATGTTTGCGATAATGATCGATGATGATGGGTCTCTGCAATTGTCGGGGCGGTTGGATGCTGCCAGCGTGGGTACCGCGCGCGATCAACTGGAGCAGGTTCAGACCAGCACGCGCCTTGATTTTAGCAATCTTGACTATATAGCAAGCGTGGGTCTGGGTGTGTTGATCGCTTCCCAAAGACGATTGATGGAGTCTGGACAAGGTCTGACCTTGGCTGGCTTGAGTCCGCACTTGCGCGAAGTTTTATCTTTGGCTGGTTTTGAGGGTATTTTTGCATTTGAATGAAATCATTCCGTCGTGGCTAATGACTTCCGATACTCATCTTGCACTGAGAGTTGCTTTGGCATTGTTGCCGGTGCTGCTGTTTTTGGCCGTGTTGGTGTGGCTGGATTCTTTTCGGCTTGTGAGAAAAAGACGGGTCCTTGGCGCGATGTTTGCCGGGGCCATGGGCGCGCTTGTCAGTTACTTTGTCAATACGGCGGTGCTTGACGCCACTAAACTTCCGACGGCCATCTTTGCGATCGTCCTGGCACCGTTTGTCGAAGAAACTCTCAAGGGACTATGGGTTGCCTGGCAAATTCGTCGTGGCCAAGTGGCGTTCTTGGTCGACGCTGCCATCATCGGGTTCGCGACCGGCGCAGGTTTTGCCATTATGGAAAATATCTATTACTTGCGGAGCCTTGGCGATGTCCCGCTGCTGGTGTGGTTGATCCGTGGGTTGGGGACGGCCCTGATGCACGGTGGGACGACAGCTGTCTTGGCAGTGTTTTTGCGAGGCCGCGGCGCAACCAGTCCCGCACAGTTGCCATGGATTGGTGCCGTGTTTCTAGCAGCTTTATTGCACGGAGCATTCAATCGTTTCATGACGAACCCTTTGTTGGCCACGGCGGTGATGGTGGTGATCTTGCCGCTCTTGATGATGAGCGTCTATCGCGAAAGCGAACGGCGTTTGAAATCTTGGCTCGGGCACAGTTTTGATCGCGACCGCGAATTGCTAGAGCTGATCCAAAGTGGAGAAGTGCACACAACACCCCTGGGCCGTTATCTGGTTTCGCTGCGAGAACAGTTTCGGTCCGAGGACGTGGCAGACATGCTGTGTTTGCTGCGGCTTCAGGTCGAACTTTCTATCAGGGCGAAGGGTGTCTTGATGTTGCGCGAGCAAGGGATGGAAGCGGCGCCCGACCCGGAATTGCCGGGCAAGTTGGAAGAAGTCAAATGGTTGGAAAAACGTATCGGTCGGGCTGGGTTGCTGGCTATGCGCCCGATCTGCCATTGGCAGAGTGGCGACAAGTGGCAGAAGAATTTGCTCTAAGCCTTCCACCGCGCCTACAGGTAACGCACTAAGCCGCCGATTCTTTGATCGCTCTTGAATCCGTTTTCTTCATAAAAACGCCTTAAGAAATAGTGAGTGCGGATCGATTTGTATTTTCGCGAAGCCATGCGTGTGCAAAAGTCGGATAGAATCGCCGTTCCAATGCCTCGTTCAGCTAATGCCTGACGCACGACAATCCCGTCCAAAAATACAGCGTCGTCTTCTATTTCTCGATAGACGAGGCCGCCAATCATCTCCTCGGTTTCGTCTTTGGCGATAAAGTAGTTGTCCGTTTTTCGTGGTGTTATAGGTGAGCCACCCTGTAAGAACATGCGATAGAGCAGACCAACTTCGGCGGGTCCTTCGGGTTCGCAAACGACGTGGACGGCACCGTGCTTGTCTTTAATGGACGAACGGACAATAACTTGACCACGTTCAGGATGACCCACGGTTTGCACTTCCAGGTGTTCGTGTCGCGAACGGTGAGGAAAAACAAGCCGGTTGAAGGCGGCGCGGTCGTCGGTATCGGGCAGCAAGTTCTGCAAGTCAGACAGTTCAACCATTTGGGTCGAACGCCGTTTTGGGTAGCGGTACATCCTGTGCAAAAGACGATCGAACACGTCGAGCAGATGGGTTTCTGCGGCAGTAAAATAAGTGTTTCGGTAGAGTGTGAAACGGGCGATTTCAGGCATCTTGTAAAGCCGATACAGGCGAGACAATTCTTCCAGTATTTCCAAGCGCGCCCGCAACGAAGCTTCGGGATTGCTAAGGTGCCACTCTTGATAACGGTGGATCGCTCCGCGCAAAGCCAGGGGAGGCATGTACTCTTCGCCTAGGTCCGCAACAAAACCAGACAGAGCCTCGGCGAAACCTGCTCCCATGGTGTCCTCATCGGCGGCGCTCATCTCGGCTTGCAATTCGGTGAACCAGGCTCGCGCGCCATCAACTCCAAGCGCTTCTACGAAGGCCTCAAAAATCCATTCTCGTTCAAGGTATTCATTGACCCACGGGTAGTGGCTCACAGTATGCTGATAAATGTTTCGCCATAATGGGCGGATCAAACTGAGCGGGCCGTTGTAGGGCAACCACCCGGTCAAATTGTTTTGCACAGAACCGCGTCTGTAGTCGGGTTCCGGGACCACAATGTTGTTGGCTGTAATGAGACCGGGAATGATGCGCCGTTCGCTATTTCGCCAACCCCGTACCACCACCGTCATCGCGCGAACGATCAGTTGGTGCCAGCGCATACGGGATGGGGGTTGGGTGCCGGGTCCACGCTCAGAACTGAATTCTCGTATCTTTTCCCAAACCGTCAAATCACTTGTGTAGGCGAGAGAGAGGGCACCCAATTCGGGCCGCGAGCAACCGAAAGTCGGCATCATCGGCGTGCCAAAAGGGTAGCCGCGCAGTGCAATATACCAATAGACGGTGTCGGTTGTGACCTGCTGATTCAGATCTTGGCGGATAATTACTTGAAGGTCAAAGTGCTTGCCCGACAACGTGTTAA
>JBLIOK010000092.1:0-9218 GCA_047639735.1 Candidatus Krumholzibacteriia bacterium
CCACATTGGTAAACTTTGACCACTGATTGTATGTGGAAAAATAACTGTGGTCGGGGCGCATCTGGAGCGGTTCACCAAAACAGCGTTCGAATATTAAAGGAAAAACATTCACCAGCGTCATGTCGTGGTAGAATCCGTCGCCCTGCCCCTCGGGCATAAGCACGGCCAAAAATATCGCCAGACGTTCAGCAATCAGCTCGGCATCGGTTGTTTCGAATTTTCCGGTGCGGTGATACAGATCAACCCATTGCGAAGCCGGCCCGTGGTCACCCATGATCAAGATGACCGGTGGGCGGCGTGAGGCGGCTAAAATCCCATCGACGGTATTTTGAATTTCGGCCGCGAGCCAAGTGACCTGCCCGGCGTAACCCTCGACATAACCCTTCCAAGCGTATCGCTCGCCCACGGAAAATTCATAGTCGGGCTTCACCTTTTGCCCTTTAGCGTCCATGACAAAGGGCGGGTGAGGAGCTAACACATGGGCAAAAACCAACTTAGGGCCGGGTCCGGCCACAACATGGGGCAGTTTGGCCAGCTGATACAACACCCCGTCACGGTGCTGGGCATAGGGATCCAAAGCCCCCACCGCCTCACCCGCGAACAACGATGCGGCCAAAGGCAATGGTGTCGTGGCCAATAATGTTGTTTGAAACTCGTTGAGGGCACCGCCGCCATAATGCACATCCGGCTTGTCCTGTACGGCGAGTTCGGAACCGCCGGCCAGGGTGACTAACTGATACCCCATATCTCGCAAATGCTGAACGTTGCGATTGACCTGCACAATTTGATTGAGAAACTTGCGGTCTCTAAAACCACGGTTCTCCCGCGGCAAAAGTTCCGTCACATAATCAGAGTTCAACAAACAGGCCAGCGACAAACTCGTTTGGCAATAATTCGCAAAAGCCCGTTTGGCAATTTTAAAACCGTTGTCTTCCAAATGCGTTTGTAGCGGAGTCAAGTCGACATCGTATATTTCACTCAGCTTATCGGCCCGGCCAAAACCATCCAAAACAATCACGTAAATATCCGGCAGATAGCCCAACGGGGTTTGGGTTTCCGTCTTCGCGTCTCCAAGTGGTAAATTTGTGGCGGGATTCATTTCAGACCAGGCGATGGGGCCTAGAACCATCAAGGTGAGCACCAAGGCCACCACATCCAGAGAGCGGTTCCAGCGCGCCAAACTGCCCGCATAACGCGCCAGTTTCACACCGGCGGCGATGAAAAGAACGAGGCCCAAGATCACCAATGCCCAAGTCAGACCAGCCGCACCATCCGTGCCACCCATGATGCTCAACAAATGCCCATAGGAGAAAAACTGCCCAACGAGCAGAGAGGTCAGCAGCGCACCCTTGGCTCGGCTCTTTAACACCAGGCTATTGATGACCAACAGAACCAGGCTAGCTACACCCACAACGACCAGCGACAAAGATGCCGCCGCCGGACGCACCTAGGCCGTGTTTTGAGCCAGCAAATGAAGCACCGGATAGACCGCCAACAGCAAGGGGTGCCAATGAAATTTACGCAGCAATGAATTCTCCGGTCAATGAGCGGGCCAAAGCACCAAAGGTCATGAGCAAGGGCGCCCCGAAAACGAACAACTCCACACAAGGCGCCACTAGGGCGGCGAAGTCATCGGTGTAGGAGCTCTGGGCAATCCCTGAGGTGGGTAAAAAGATCAAGGCGCAGGGGGCTGCGACGGCAAGGGGCGGGAATTTCAAGATCATGTCACGGTCTCCAATTATGATTATTCAGAGTGTCTTTGCAGACGTTGAGACTATGATATTGTAAACGTAAATGATTCTCATTGCTATTGTACTTATGGTAAAAAGCGGCTGGGCGTGGGAGGACTTGGGTAAGAATCATGCCAAGCGGTGGGCAACAACGTTGATGCCACGATCACACTCAACTTGCGGGACTGCAATGGTTCTGCGGTGCCCAACTTCCCCCGTGAATACTTGTGGATTGAGAGTGCGGACGGCGGGAAGGTCAAGTGTGGGGGCGGCCTTGGCGCCTCTTGCCCTTGAGTCCCTGGTCTTTCTCGATTCCATAGATGGCTGAGGTGTTCGGCACCCAGGAAACCCATCATTTTCAATAATGATGGGAGTGTTTTTAGGAACCCGGAACCCGGAAGCTGAAGATCTGAAGAGGCAAGTCGAGTGTCATATTAACATCGTGATCTGATGAGTATTGATTTCTGGATACGTTGTGAGTTTCACTAAATTCGACATACTCAACACGGATGGACCCGTTTCACCGACCTCACTTCAAGCAGTGTGACGATTTGATGGCGGCGACCCGTTACGCGGTGATGATGATCCGCCACGCGAAAACCGGCAAGCAGGTGCAGGACTGGTATCGTCCGATCCAATACCCACCAAGGTATTTCGCCAACATCGTTTGATGGCTGATTGGCTCTCAGTGTTGACGCTGCACTTGTCGTATGTAGAAAATCTCAGCCTCGCGAATAATTCTTAAAAGGTTGTTTTTTGATTTGCGATTGGCCGTAAGCAGAAAGTGCACGCCGATAGAGTTAGTGCGAGCGTCAGTATAGCGAATATCTGCTGCGCGTACCGATTGCAGGTTTTCCAGCCTGAAGGATATGTAGACCTCGTCCCCCACTTGTATTCTATCAAACACATCTGCCCTCAAACTGATCCGAGCGCCGTGTGCGTTGATATCTTTGATACTGCTGTCGAACCACTTGCCGGGTTGCAGCGCAACCTTTCCGATCAAGTTGGAATTCGAGGGCACGGGCACTCGATACAGGGTTCGTTTACCGGCAGCCTGAATAGCGTCGGGTAGAAAAAATTCGACTTCTATGACATCGCTGTGAATTATTTTGGAGCGTTTGACAGTAGTCAAAAAGACATGAGGACGAAATTGTTCTTCGAATGAGATAGCGCAAACAGCGCCTGGCCCCAGCATTGCCCGGACCTCATTCATCTTTATCTCAATGGTAAAGAACGTATCATCGAGCGTCTTGAACACACCGGGCCATGCGGATGACAGTTCAGTGTTGTTCATAATCAGCTTCGCGTTTTTCGAGCAGACTATGGAAAGCAGTTCGGTTACTAGATAGCCTGTCCGATTTGCTTCTTTTCTGGGCGGGGTTTCGTCGATGAGTGATCCAGCAGACTTGTCAAAGAGCAACGACGACAGCTTTGTCCACCAATTACTCATTTTGGCATCCCAACTGGGATGGCGAGGCTGAACTCTGAAAAGTATAGTATGAATCATCAATGTAGAGTAGAAGAGCGCCGTTAAGAGCTCCTGACTCAACAACAATATTCCCAGCAATAATCACGGTCTGGCCGGAATCTGGGCTACTGGGAGCCCCATCTGCATTATAGTTTTGAATATCTCCGATGTCCGTTATTTGAGCATGAACTACCCCGGCAAATAGACAAACCAAAACAAGCACTGTAAGCCTCATATCAATACCTCCGCCAAAAGACGATAAGCGCAGATGATGTAGGGCGAGTACTGAGAGATCATAGCATGAACGACGGTCGTTTACCAAGGGCCCTGTGCGGTCCTGTGAGCCACGCACCCGGCAGGACAATAAAAACGCCCCATGGCGCTCGTGATGGGGGCGTTTTGTTGATTGGCTGGGCGTCTGGCGGGATAGAGATTCTAGGCGATTTTCGGGTGTGCACGTTTTCAAGGATTTCGGTCAAGCGGTTTCCATACCTTAATTCGGCCCCGGCAACCGCCCTGACTCTACAAGTTGACTTAGCACCGCCTCGCGATCGTTGTAAAAGTCTTCAAGGACACGCTGGCAATAATGACGTGCAAGCACTAGGGCCTCGGCCTTGACTTCAGTCCATTCGTCATGCAAAACGTCATTACCCCAAACGCGAACGTCCTGATGTGCCTTATTCTTCCTTGCTTGAGTAATTATCCCGTCCTCTGCGGCGGCTTCTATTTGAAAGTAGAGCTTGCTAAGAATCTTAGCCTTATATCCATTCGCCCTGAGAGCCTTATCAAGAACAGAACAAAAAAGACGGACGCTTGCCCTATAGCAGCGATGATAGAAACAGGCTTCCGCCTCTCGAAATTCCATTCGAATTCCAGTTGGAGTATCTTTGGGCAACGGCAAATTAGTTCCGGTTTCCGGATGATATGCTAGGAGCTGATTATATGAGCTTTGGTGTTTATCAACGTATCTAAAAGCGATTGGGGTGAGAACGAGGACAAGGGTGTTCGCCTGTTTGTCCAGGGCTTTGGCTGAAGTGGCCCCTCAGTAGGGGTGGCTCTGGATGAGCCAAAAGAAGAAGATTCAATCGTCGAACAATACGGCATCAAGTTCGTTTTGGACGTGCAGACCAGCGAAGTTCTCGAGCAAAGCAGTGGCTTGAACATCGACTATGTTAACGAAGAACACCAACGCGGTTATATGCTCAAGCTGGGCAATCCTGGCGGCGACTGCGGCAGCGGCGGTTGCAGCAGCGGTGGTTTTGGTTGATCACGGCCTTGCTTGATTGATCAGATAAAAAGCCCCCAGTATCTGGGGGCTTTTCTATGGCCACGCCGAGCTCAACGCGCCAATACGATCTTACTCGTCTCAGTCTTGTCATTCGCAATCACGCGAACCAAATAGACCCCCGAAGGCAAATCGCGCCCACCGTCATCTTTACCGTCCCAATCGACAGCGGCCCGTGCCTGTTCCGAAAACTCGCCACCGAGCTGAGCGACGCGTCGCCCCCGCAGGTCATAAATGTCCACGGCCGCATATCCCGTGGTGGACATGGCAAACTCTAAACGAACCCGCGGATTGAAAGGATTCGGGGTCGCGCGCAATCCCAATGCACGGGCAGGAAGCAACTCGTCTTCCACATCAGAAACATAAGTCCCCTGCGCACCCATCAATACAAAAAGTGTCCCAGATCCTGCGATTAAATAATCATCAGATGCCGCCACGACGACAGCGCCCTTAAAAGCATTTGACGTGATCGACCCCATCGGCCGTGGTGCCGCAGGATCACTCAAGTCATACACCAAGTCTGACTTGGTCAAGTATCCGGTAGACCCCACCGCGACCAATAGGTTTGCTTCGGGAGCGGTCTGGATTGGCTCAGGGCCGGGTATATCAATGTCCGAGATATCAATCGGCTGCAGCGTCGAGGTAGCCACGCCATAGATAAAATCCCCACCCCGCGTGACCCGACTCAGAGGCAACGTCGGCAGCAATGCGGACTCGGTGAGGTCCGTCGGGTCTGTGGCGTCAATCAACTGAATTCCATTGGCGTTGAACGAATTGTCCCACAGGACAACGGTGTTGTCGTAGGCGATCATGTTGGGAAAATCATCGTTGTTGTACTGGTCAAGCACAACGGGTTGCGTGACGATCGTCAGGTCAACCACGTAAAGGGTCGCGTGAATCAATCCGTCCGGAATCGGATCCGCCAGCACCGCGAGATGATCACCCAACCGGCCAAAATCGATGACGTTCGAACTACTGATCGAAAATTCCACCAACAAAGTGGCGCCCAATTCAGTGTACGAAAGCACGTCCACGACGCCATTGAGACTGCCTAGATATATCTGATCTTCTGCGACAAAAGCGCTGGTTATGAACTCCTGATTTGGCTGTTCATAAGTCCAAGCCAGTTGAGGCACGATTGGTCTCAAGTCAAAACAATAGAGCGTACCGGCAGCGTGCCCGTAGAGAAAGTCTCCAACGATTTTAATCTCGCGCAAATGACCACCCATTCCAAATGTCGCCGACGTCGGTGGCGACCCAACTGACTTTTGCAAATAGATGTGCACCCCTTCAAACCGACTACTGACAGCAATGCGGTCGTCAAAGTGCGCCACGGCTGTTGAAAATTTCTCGCCGACTCCCGTCCAGACGACGGTCCCAGCCACAAGGTCGATTTGAATCAACTCTCTGTGTCCTACAGCCAGCAACACATCGTTACTGACCACCAAGGCGTCAATATCTTCCTCACTCACACCGGTGAATTCACGAACGACTGACAGAAGCAACGGGTCACTGACATCCACCTCTGTGATCTGGCTCGTGCCACCAAATTCGGCATCCTGACCGACATAGGCCTCGTCTCCCGAAACAGCCAACGAGAGGGGCGGAAAAGCCGTAGCCAGGGAATCTATAAGCGTCGGGTTAGCAGGATCACTCAGGTCCAGCTTTGAAACGCCGGTGCCCGTCAGGATGATCACGTTTGTGCCGCTCACCTGCACGTCCTGTGCAACACCCGTCCAACTGCCAATCACGCCAATGGGTATACCAAAGCTCAGGTTGGGATCGTAGACCAAGAGCCCGTCATCTGCGCAAGCGATGAGTACATAGGGACTCATCATGGCGACACCCACTGGCGCGTGCGGGATTGTCTCGTCCCACATCATCTGCGGCAACGCTGGAAAGAAGGCGCCCACTGCAGCAATCCGGTTGGGAGACGAAACGATGTAGGCAACACCATTATCGACCACCACATCTTCGGCAGCGCCAGCCAGACCCAGACTGCCCACCTCCTCCATTTCACCGTTATTCAAGGCATAAAAAGCGACGCCAGCCACATCGGCGACAGCTGCAAAATAGGTGCTGCCAAGCGCTTCGAAAGCGACAACTGAGGCGACTTGATCATTGTTGGTGAGGAAAGATTTTTCCCAATGTGTGTATTGGGAGTAGTCGTGGACGCTGGCTGTAGCGAGGGCAAGGGCGGGCAACAACACAAAGCAAATTGTCTTGAGTGCTGTGGCGCGCATGGACTTTTCCTCTCATATTCATGCTTAGCAAGCGGTGTATTATTATACTCGATATCGAATTTGGAGTCAAATTTGGGCGGCACCATATTAACCAAATCCCACAATGATATTACGCTGGTACAATCTGTTATCCGATTGTCGTTCTAGGGGGAATTCACATGAATAGAATTGTTATTGTTTTGATGGCTTCGGCCTGTGCACTGGCAACACTACAAGTTTTGGGCTTTGAATTCAGCTACCAATTCTTCAGCTCCGATGAATCAGTAACGCATCACACCGCCGCGGGTTTACAAGCACCGCTCGTTGTTGGGCGATGTTGTTGGCGAGCTATCGCCGGCACCTTATAAATTCAGGACGGCACGGATATTGTTGAGCAGAACCTTGATCCCAACTGGTTTCTTGAGGAAACCGGCGAAACCCAGATCGTCGAAACGCTCTTTGACTTCTTCTTCGCTATAGCCGCTTACCAGCAGGACCGGCACCTCGGCGCGAATTTGGTGGATTAGGGAGAAGGCCTCTTCGCCACCCATGTGAGGCATGGTGAGGTCGAGCAATACGCAGACAATAACGTCCTGATACTTCCGGAACACATCCGTCGCCTGGCGACCGTCTGCAGCGGTGATAACCGTGAAACCCTTGCGTTCCAGGATGATCCTGAGCAGGTGTCGGACCTGAGGCTCGTCGTCAACCACGAGCACTGTGCCGTGAGCAGTCCAGTTTTCTTCCTGTGGCGCCTCTTCGACGGACAGTTTCGCAGGCTCGTTCAGAGCGGGTAACAGCACCGTGATTGTCGTGCCATGATTAACTTCGCTCTGGATGTCAATAGCCCCCTTGTGCGCGCGGACGATTCCCAGGACAGCAGCCATCCCAAGCCCGCGTCCGGCGAACTTGGTCGTGAAAAAGGGCTCAAATACCCGGATTCGCGTTGCTTCTTCCATCCCGCACCCGGTGTCCGTAACTCGCAAGTACACGCAGCGACTCTCGGGAAAATCGTTGTGGGCATAGGTGTTCGCCTGGCTCTCTGATGTGACAGCTTCGAGGCCGGTCTCGACCGTGATAATGCCGCCCTCGTTGCCGACGGCTTCGGACGCGTTTGTGATGAGATTCATGACCACCTGGCGCAGTTGAGAAGCGTCGCCTTCGATGGCGAAGAGGTTCTCGTGGAAGTGGTACTTCACAATGGCTTTCTTCGAGTGAGAGATCTCAAGCAGGTGAGCCATTTCTTGGACCAATACCGACAGGTTTATCTGCTCGATGACCAATGCGCCTTTTCCAGAATAGGCGAGCATTTGGTCCGTCAGTCCCGCCGCTCGTCGCGCCGCGACCTGAATCATTCCAATACAACCTCGCCCAACCGCTTCCGGCGGCATTTCCATCAGGGCCAGATCGGCGTTGCCAAGAATGGCGAAGAGGATGTTGTTGAAATCGTGCGCGATCCCTCCGGCCATGACCCCGAGGCTCTCCAGTTTTTGTGTTTGCTGCATTTTCTGCTCCAATTGACGCAGCGCATCCTCCGTTCGTATGCGTTCGCTGATATCGCTTATAATGACGCGGCAGGCCGGCGTATTGTCAGTGTGCTCAACGACGGTTGTATGGAACCGCACCCAGAATACCGTTCCGTCATTTTTCAGCATCCGCAGGTCGTACTCCTGCGGCACGCCGGTATCGAAGAGTTGATTGCGATGGAAATAGTGGATATCCTGATCATCGGACAAGATATACTTGGTGATCGGCAGTTGCCTGTTTATTGCGCTCCGGGTCACGCCCAGCAACGTTGCGGCAGTGAGGTTTGCCTCTAGGACCTGCCCCTTTTTACTTAAAGTGACATAGCCTACCGGAGCCAAGTCGTACAAATCGAAATACCGCGTTCGCGCGTCATCCAGTTCCAACTGGGCTCGTCGCAGTTCCTCGTTCTGCATTTCCAGCTCGATCTGATGCACGAGCAGTTCGTGGAGTGTCTGCCTCATTTCAGCGGGCGACTCAGACTCGAAGTTCTCCGGCGATTGACTGAACTTTTCGCGGGCGAGACGTTCGGCGTGCTTGCGCCGTTTGTCGTCGCCGGTGGATTGGTTGTCTTTGCCGGTCATTTTACTCTCCCTCGCTGGTCCATTGCGCCCGTTCCGTAGTGGCGATCGCATACATCTTTCCGGTATCGTCTACCAGGGCAGTGGAAATAATCGAGACCTCGACTACGGAGCCATCTTTGGTGAGTTGTTGTGTGCGATACGGTTCCAGAATTTCTTCCCTGCTCAATTTCAGTATTCGGTCCAAGGCATCCGCTTGCAGCTTCGCCGGGATCCGTTCGTGAACGTTCATTTTAAGCGCTTCGGATTCGCTCCAGCCATACATCCTTACCGCACCGGAATTCCAGGCAATGATGCGGCCTACCAGATCCTGCACAGTAATGGCATCGTGGGCATCGTTCACAACCACCGCCAGTCGACGGAACTGTTCATTGGCCTTGCGCAGCGTATCCTTGGACCGGGCACGGT
>JBLIOK010000093.1:0-9191 GCA_047639735.1 Candidatus Krumholzibacteriia bacterium
CCTTCTATATCGCGGCCCCGGCTTCAACCTTTGATCCCAACACGCCTGATGGCGCCGGCATCAAAATCGAAGAGCGAGACCCGTCTGAAGTTGCTCAGTGGCGTGAGCACAGCTCGACACCAAAGGGGACGAAGGCTTGGAACCCGGCTTTTGACGTGACGCCTGCCTCCTTAATCACCGCATTTATAACCGAAAGTGGTGTGCTGCGGCCACCATTTGATCAAAGCTTGGAACCCGTTTTGAAACGGGCGCGATTGTCGTGAAAAGCTGGCAAATTAGGGCTCAAAAAGGCTGTTTCTCTAACTCAGCGTTTCTTGACAAAGCCGCTCCAGTTGGCTAGTTTACCCCCTCTGTAGTGAATTCTGGGGCAAGGTAACACCCGATTTCATCGAGCCCTGAGCGCAGTAAGACCATTGTGGTGGTTGCGTCATGTAGCTGCAGATCAACGACTTAACGAGCCGGAGGTTGATAGCCTCGGGCAATTGTTGAAGCCGGTTATTCGGCTTTCTAGGAGATTTCTTTTGAAGACCTATAGCATCAAATTGAGCGAAATCGATAAAGATTGGCTGATCATCGATGCCGACGATATCGTGCTCGGACGCTTGGCAACCCAAGTGGCGACCTTCTTACGGGGCAAACACAAGCCCACTTTCACCGCTCATATGGACATGGGCGACAACGTGATTGTGCTCAATGCGGCCAAGATCAAATTGACTGGCCAAAAGCTTGAGAAGAAAACGTACCTACGCCACACCGGCTACATGGGTGGCCAGCGCGTGACGACTATGAGCAAGCTCATGGCCACACGTCCTGAAGAAGTGATTATGCGTGCGGTTAAAGGCATGTTGCCCAAAACAAAATTGGGTAGCCACCAACTGCGCAACCTGCGGGTTTACGCAGGCACCGTGCATCCCCATGGTCCGCAACAACCCAAAGTGGTCACGTTGTAAGGCTGTCGATCGAATATTTTGAGTGAGCGGATGGATCAACAGAGGTCGCACCGCATCCTGAACTGTTAGCTGGAGGATCAGAAGTTGGAAGAACGGTATTACGCCACAGGTCGTCGCAAGACCGCAGTTGCTCGGGTCTGGTTGACCCAGGGCAGCGGACTCATCAAAGTCAATAACCGCGAAGTCGACGAGTACTTCGGCGAAGCAGTGCGTGAGCAAGCGCTCATGCCTTTGGCCAGCCTCGGTGTGGCTAGCGAGTTTGATATTTGGTGCACGGTCACCGGCGGTGGCATCACCGGTCAAGCAGGCGCTTTGCGTCACGGTTTGGCTCGTGCATTAGTGGTCGCTAACGAGGAATATCGCCGGCCTTTGCGCAAGCGCGGTTTCCTGACCCGAGATTCACGCATGGTTGAGCGTAAGAAATACGGACAACCCGGCGCGCGTAAACGCTTCCAGTTCTCGAAACGCTAAACCGTTTCCGGAATCGAAAGTTCACAGAAGGTGTCGTGGCGTTTTCGTTGCGACATCTTGTGTGCAAAAAGAGTCGGGCTTCGGGCTCGGCAAATTCATGCGAAACTCAAGGTGAGTTTTGTAAATACACACCCGGACGGAGAAGCGGAATTGGTGGCGTGTTCCTGATTAATTAGGCTCCTAGCCTGATAATGAATGCGTTTTTTCGCTTCGATGAAGTCCGGGGAGGCTAAACCTGTTTTTGAATGGAGAATATCATGGCCAAAGTTGGTCTGAAAGAACTGCTTGAAGCTGGTGTCCATTTTGGACATCAGACCGCAAAATGGAACCCCAAAATGAAGCCTTACATCTTCATTGCTCGGGGCGGCATTTATATCCTCGATCTGCAACGCACACTCAAGTCTTTGAACGAAGCTTGTGCCTTTCTGAAAGCCATCTCGGCTAAGGGCGGTACGGTGCTGTTTGTTGGTACCAAGAAACAAGCCAAAGTTGCGATTCGGGAAATGGCCACCAGGGTAGATATGCCCTACGTGACCGAGCGTTGGTTGGGCGGCATGCTCACCAATCACCAAACGATTTATAAAAGCGTGCAAAAGCTCGCTGAAATCGAAGCGATCATGAACGATGGCCGCATCGATAACTTCTCGAAGAAAGAGCAACTCGATCTTACGCGCAAATTCGAGAAACTGAACAACAATCTCGGTGGTATTCGCAACATGAAGAAGGTGCCTGACGCCGTCTTTATCGTCGATACAGCTGAAGAAGAAACAGCAGTGAATGAAGCCAATAACTTGGGCATCCCAGTCATTGGAATTGTTGACACCAACTGCGATCCCACTTTGGTGCGTTACCCTATTCCCGGTAACGATGACGCGATTCGTGCCATCACGCTTTTCACTCGCACGGTGGCCGAGGCCATCGAAGAGGGCAAAGCAATGCGCAATGAAGGTCGCGAAAGTGGGGCTAAGGTTGATATGGCCGAAGCCAAGTCCGGTGGCAAAACTGCCAGCGCTTCTTTGGAAGGCGATGCTGGTAAAGTGACGGCCGAGGCGCCAAAGGCTGCCCCGACTAAAGCTACTGAAGCAACGCCAAAGCAAGACTAAATTCGTTAAGATTCAATGGGCCCAGCTCGCTTGGGCTGGGCCCCATTAGCATCAGATAGCCCAAAAAATGGGCGATTTCTCGCCTCCGACCAAAATCGGATCGGGATCTGGAGGACTCATGGACATCACCGCAAAAATGGTCAAAGAGCTGCGCGAGTCGAGTGGCGCAGGCATGATGGATTGCAAAAAAGCTCTGGTCGAATGCGCCGGAGATATGGACAAAGCTGGCGATTACCTGCGCAAAAAGGGCATCGCCTCGGCTGCGAAAAAGGGTGGCCGTACGACTAGCGAAGGACTCGTTAGCAGCTATATCCACGCTGGCGGAAAAGTTGGCGTCTTGGTCGAAATGGCCTGCGAAACCGATTTTGTCGCTCGCACCGATGACTTCCAAGATTTTGTGCGCAACGTTGGTATGCACATTGCAGCAGCCAGCCCAATTGCTTTGACCCGTGAAGAAGTCGATTCGACCTTGATCGACAAAGAACGCGAAATTTACCGGGATCAGATGAAAGAGCAGAACAAACCAGCTAACATCATCGATAAGATTGTTGAAGGCAAAGTGGACAAGTACTACAGTGAAATTGTGCTGCTCGAGCAAAAGTATGTGAAAGACCCCGAACTGACTGTGTTGGACTATGTCAACTCGGTCATTGGCGCCTTGGGCGAGAACATGCAGATCAAACGATTTGCCCGTTTCCAAATCGGCGGTTGATGCTTCGTTTGCTAGCCCGGGCTGCGAGGAATGTCTGACAATCCAATGTCTGACATTCTTCGACACTCGGGCTTTTTTTTGCCCACCTCTGAAGTAGTTAGCGAAAGGTGATCGCCCCGTGAAATTCACGAGAATTCTCTTAAAGCTCAGCGGCGAAGCGCTCATGTCGGGCGACAAGCAATTTGACCATGAAAAACTTACTGGCCTGGCGCAGGCCGTGGCCCAAGTAACTCAAATGGGTGTGCAAGTTGGAATCGTCATCGGCGCTGGAAACTTGTTTCGCGCGCGCTCTGCTAATCTTGAGGTGGTGGACCGTGTTACGGCCGACAACGTGGGGATGCTCGCCACCGTGATGAATGCGGCGATATTTCGCGATTATCTGCGTGGAGAAGGCTTGCAATCGCGTGTCTTGAGCCCGCGAGAACAACGTCCCTTGACCAAGAGTTTTGCCCGCGACGATGCGATGGAACTCATGAACCGTGGCCACGTATTGATCTTTGCCGGCGGCACCGGCAATCCTTATTTCACCACCGATTCAGCCGCCGCATTGCGGGCCCTCGAGATCAGCGCCGACGCATTGATTAAAGGCACCCAAGTCGATGGCGTCTATGATAAGGACCCCAATAAATTCGACGACGCAAAGAGGTACGACTCCCTGGAGTACGGCGACGTCATCGACCAGCGATTGCAAGTGATGGATTTGACGGCAGTCACCCTTTGTGCAGAGCAAGGTTTGCCCATGTTTGTCTTTGATATCAGCAATCCCGGTAATTTGGTCAAAGTCATCGAAGGAACCCAACCAGGAACCTGGATCAAGAAGGAGTCTTAATCATGAGTGCCGAAATTATGGAAACTGCTGAATTGTCCATGTCAGAAGCCATCGATACGGTGAAGCTGCGCCTGACGAAAATCCGCACGGGCAAGGCCTCGCCAGCGATCTTGGATGGGGTACGGGTTGATTATTATGGAGCCATGACGCCCTTGAATCAATTGGCTACGGTCTCGGTGCCAGAGCCTCGTCTGCTGACGGTTAAGCCATTTGACCGTGGCGCCATCGGCCTCATCGAAAAAGGTATCCAAGGGGCTAACTTAGGCTTGAATCCTGCCAGTGATGGCATGATGATCCGCATACAGATCCCCGAGTTGACCGAGGACCGCCGCAAAGAACTCGGCAAGCACGCGGGTGAGCAAGCTGAAGAAGGCAAAATCGGCGTGCGCAAAATTCGTCAAGAATCGAATGATCTGTTGAAGGCCGAAGAAAAGAATGGTGACATCACCGAAGATGATTTGCATCGGGAAAAGGACGACATTCAAAAACTGACAGACAATTATTGCGCACAGATTGATAAAATTGTCGAAGCGAAGCAGAAGGAAATACTTGAGCTGTAGGCCCTGAGTTTGTTCACGACTCTGACATTGCTCTGTATGCAACAAGGACAGCCCCATGATTTCGCAAGACTTGGAAAATCTGGCCCAACTGCCCTTGCCTGAATTGCAAGCCAAGGTGATTGCCAAAGGCAATCTGCCGCGTCACGTGGCCATCATCATGGATGGCAATGGGCGCTGGGCCAAAAAGCGCTTCTTGCCGCGTCTGGCCGGACACAGGGCCGGGCGACATGCCGTACGGCGCTGCGTTGACATCTGCGGTCAACTGGGTATCGAAGCTCTCACTCTTTATACTTTCAGCCAAGAAAATTTCAATCGTCCAGATGCCGAAGTGAAAGCGCTGTGGTTGTTTCTACAAGAAACCATCGGTGCCGAACGGGGCGATCTCGATCGCCAAAACGTTCAATTGCGGGCCTGTGGTGACTTGGGCCGCTTGCCACAACGTGCGCAGGATGCCTTGCAAGATGCGGTCGGTAGTTTGGCTAAAAACGATGGTTTGATTTTAAATTTGGCTTTGGCTTATGGCGGCCGCCAAGAGATCATTCACGCGGCCTTGAAATTATCGGAACGCCTTTCTGCAGGCGAACTCAAAGCAGATGATGTGGATGAGGCAGAATTTGCTCGCGGACTTTATACCGCTGATCTGCCTGACCCTGATTTAGTGGTTCGTACAAGTGGTGAAGCTCGTTTGAGCAACTTCTTGTTGTGGCAAGCGGCCTATTCAGAACTGTTGATCACGCCAACCTTGTGGCCCGATTTTGACGAGCGTGCGATGCTGCTAGCGGTAGCAGATTACCAATATCGTGAACGACGTTACGGGGCTTTACCTCAGGCGGCGACTGCCCAAGAGGGAAGAGAGAGCAGCAGCCTTTGGGATTCATCTCGTTGGAAGAGAATGTTGAAGGCCCGGCCATGACCACCCAAGAATCACAATTGATTCCTGAAGAAAAGCCGACCGCGTGGCAAAGGTTTTTGCGGGCCGGAATCTTGCCCCGTCTGGGTGTTATTTTGGTGGGCGTTCCCTGTTTGTACTTTATCACCGTGCGCGGTGGTTTCTTTTTTCTGATGCTGACCAGTCTGATCATCTTCTTAGGCCTGCGTGAATTCTACATCTTGGTGAAAGCCAAGGGTTATCAGCCGTTCGAATTCCTCGGTTATTTTTGCGCGATGGCGCTGAGTTGGTATGGCTGGCGCCAAGGGGCGGTCATCCCTCTGATCATTACCGGCAGTTTGCTGTTGATCATGATCCGTGAAATTTTTCGCAAATCCATGGCGCAAAGCTTGGCCCACATTGCCGTAACGATATTTGGCATTATGTATGTTGGGTGGTTAGGCAGCCATTTGGTTTTGTTGAGGCAATTGCCCGCGTCCATTGGCTTGGAAGATTTGATGGGTGCGCGGTTGGTGTTTTTTGCGGCCCTGGTTACTTGGGCAACAGATACCGGCGCTTACGTTTTTGGCGTGGCCTTTGGGCGCCACAAATTGATCCCGCGAATCAGCCCTAATAAAACGGTTGAAGGAGCCATCGGTGGCTTGATCGCCGCAGGCTTAGTGGGGTGGCTGTGCTCGCGAGGGATCACACCATTTCTGACTCCATTGGCCGCCACTCTCAGTGGAGTGTTGGCTGGTGCGATGGCGCAGTTGGGCGACTTGGTAGAATCTATGATCAAGCGCGACGCTGGCATCAAGGACAGCGCCGAGTTGATCCCGGGACACGGCGGAATTTTGGATCGGTTTGATTCGCTGTTGTTCACGGTGCCCGTGCTTTATTATTACTTCCGTTTCTTCATCGTTTGAAAGGAGGCGTAGTGTCGAATTCGAACCCATCACTTTATCCCTGCGGGCGATCGCTCATGACCTGGCCCACGCCGATGCGCCTAGTCGTTTTGGGGTCGACTGGTTCCATTGGCCAGCAAACGTTGGATCTGGTGAGTCGTCACCCAGACAAGTTGCAAGTCGCAGCACTGAGTTGTCGCAGTCGGATTGAAGACCTTGCGATGCAGCTTGAAAAACTGCAAAAGATTCAACCAGACGCGCCGGCGCCATTGGTTGCCGTTACTGATGAAGCTGCCCATGCCCAAGCTGCTAAAGACCCAAAATTCGCGCGACGTCTTTTGCCTTTTGGAGCCAAGGGTTTGATTGCTGCGGTAACCGATGCCGAAGACGCTCATTGTTTGGTCAATGGTTTGGTGGGCGCTGCTGGTTTGCCACCTACCTTGGCAGCGGCGGCTCGGGGACTGCGAATCGCGTTGGCCAATAAAGAATCGTTGGTGGTTGGCGGAGACCTGGTGGCCCAAGCTGTTGCCGCTGGTGGAGCGGAATTGTTGCCGGTTGATTCTGAACACGCTGCCATTGCCCAATGTTTGAGCGGGCGCCAGGAAGCTGAAATTTCGCGCCTCATATTGACCGCATCTGGGGGGCCGTTTCGCCAAACTCCGGCGGCTGAATTGGCCACAGTTAGCCTCAAACAGGTACTCAATCACCCAACTTGGAAAATGGGGCCCAAAATCACAGTCGATTCGGCAACCCTGATGAATAAGGGCCTCGAAGTGATCGAAGCACATCATCTTTTCGGGGTGTCCTACGATAACATCGAAGTGGTGGTGCATCCCGGTTCCATTGTTCATAGTATGGTCGAATTTGCCGACGGGGCGATTCTTGCTCAATTGGGCACGCCAGATATGCGGGTTCCGTTGCAGTACGCTATCAGCGGTGAAAAGCATTGGCCACTGGACTCAGACAGGCTAGACTTGCTGAAAATAGGAGCTTTGCAGTTTGAAGAGCCGGACTTGAGCCGGTTTCCCTGCTTAAGATTAGCGGTTGAAGCCGGCCGCGTTGGCGGTTCAGCCCCGATCGTTTTGAATGCGGCTAATGAAATAGCCGTGGCTGCGTTGTTAGCCGAAAAAATTGGCTACGCGGACATTCCGCATGTCATTGAAGAATGCCTGTCGCAGGTTCCGTTCACGTCCATAAATGACGTGGCGGATGCCTTGCACATTGATGATCTCACCCGCAAGGAGGCGGCCGGTCATGTTGACCGGGTTGCTGCGCTTGCCGATTGAAGGAGCCATTTTGCCGAGCAATCTACCCATCACAATTTTCGCCTTTTTGCTCACCCTGGGACTTGTGGTCGTTGTCCATGAGCTAGGGCATTTTTTGTTCTGCAAGTTGTTTGGCGTCTACGTCAAAACGTTCTCCATTGGTATCGGGCCAAAATTTCTGCGCAAGCGGTGGGGTGAGACGGAATATGTTCTTTCGGCAATTCCATTTGGCGGCTATGTCAAAATGGCCGGCGAAGGAATAATGGAAGAGATCCAAGACACCGGCACTTGGGAAGAACGAAAATATCCGATGGGCACCGAAGAAGGCAACGCAGAGGCCGCTGGTCTCGACGATCATATTCCTCTGGAGCGTCACTTTCATAGCCGACCTGCCTGGCAGCGGTTTCTCGTGTTTGTGGCGGGACCACTGTTCAATCTGATTTTGTCGTTTGTGATCTATACGCTGCTCGTCTTGAGCAATGGATTGCAAACCATTCCGTTCACGCAAATCGGAGAGGTTACAACAGGCTCTCCCGCCGAGACCGCAGGCCTGTTGATTGGCGATCAGATCATCACCGTTGATGGTGCCGAAGTGCGGAATTGGTCAGGGGTCACCTTTGGGATGATCCCAGAAGCCAACTTGGAGGAGACGTCTACGCCTCCGGTGGAAGTTATTTATGAACGCGATGGCTTGCGCGGATCGGCAACCATCGCCCCGATTTTTGATGAGGAATCACAGCGGTGGAACCTTGGCCTAAGGCCCTGGAACACCACCGTCGGGCTGGTGCAACGCGGCGGGCCGGCGGACAAGATGGGCATTGAATACGGGGACGTGATCCAGCGTGTCAGTGGCAAAGCCGTGACGTCATTTAGCGGCATCGCCGAGATCATCAACGAGAGTCCAGATACTCCCGTGTTGATTGAATGGGTGCGGGATGGCCAAGCCATGAGTGGTGAGGTGACTCCGGAATTGACGGAAATCGCACCGGGCGAATTCAAGGGTCGCATTTTTATGGAGCCCTTTTTCGGATTCGATAAAGTCGGGCTCGGTGAGTCATTAAAACTGGGTTACAGCCGTACCGGCGACACGATCAAAGTCACCGTGGGTGTTTTGGGCAATTTTGTGCGGCGTGAACTAGGGCTCGATGCCGTGGGCGGGCCGTTGCGCATTGGGCAAGCAGCCGGAGCGATGTTGCGTTGGAGCTTCTCCCATCTGATGTATTTTGTGGCGTTCTTCAGCATCAACTTGTTTCTCTTGAACTTGATGCCGATCCCGGTACTTGACGGTGGCCATGTGTTCTTTTTGGTGATCGAAGTGCTGCGCGGTGGCAGGCCAGTGCCGGAACGATGGCAAGCCATCGCTACGCAGGTTGGCCTGATCGTACTCTTGCTGTTTATGACTTTTGTTGTGGTGTTGGATGTCTGGAAAGTGACAGGCCACTAGTTTGTTCAGAAATTGTTCAGAAATTGTTCAGAAATTGTTCAGAAATCGTTCAGAAATCGCTCGGAAGTCATTCGGCGATGGTCT
>JBLIOK010000094.1:0-9093 GCA_047639735.1 Candidatus Krumholzibacteriia bacterium
GCTGTTTTTGGATCATCTTTTCCAACAACGCCGTCAACCCCTCGAGCTCCTGCTGTTGGGCCATGCGTTTGAGCATGGCCAATGCAGCGTCCAAACGTCGCGCCATATCGGCCTGATTTTTGGCCACCTCTTTCATGGCCTGGGCAACTTCTTCAGGCGAGGCTTGACTGCTACCGTCTTGCATTTTTTCCAGCAATTTACCCAACTGATCGCTGTTGTTTTGGTTCAGCAACTCGTTCATCTCGTCGGCTTTTTGCAACTGCGCTTCGCTCGCCAATTGGCTTTGGGCCATCTTGTTCAGTTCCGCCTGCAACTGCTCTGCAACGCGCCCTAGTTCTTGCTGTAGTTTTTGTTGGCGGGTGATCGCCGCTTCCATTTCTTGTTGACGCGTCCAGTCGGGCGTCGGATTCTTCATCAACTCGCGTGTCAAGCGATCAAGATCAACATTCAAGGTTCGGCTGCGTTGACGCATTGCTTCCAATTCACTCATGCGTTCAGAGTTAGCTTCCGCTTGAGTAGTCAACACGTCACCCGCCGAAGGCAACTGCAACCGCAATACCGCCGACCGTGATTTTCCGGCCGGTGCCGGTTCCTTGTTATCAACCGCTTCGACCATCAGCTCCAAAGCATCGCCGGCGACCAAGTCCAAATCGTCAGCTAAAAGAGTCAGCCGCATCCGGGCGCGCAGTCCAGAGGCATAGGTTTCTAATGGTTGCACTTTAAGCCTAAGTTTCCCCGCGGACGTCGCAACCTCTTGCCACTGTTCGCCCGCTTCATCTTGTTCAACATCATGCCGCCAAAATATTACCCGTGTCCAACGGTCGCTGCGCTCATCATCGCTGGCGATCGTCTTGCCCGTGCTGACCATCAAACTCAGAGAACTCAAACCAAAGTCGTCGGCGGCTTCGGCCAGCAATACAAATTCGCCGGCGATTGGCAGAACACCATCGTCACCCGGACGAGAGAGACTCACACCCGGCACGGCATCCAAAGCGGCTGCGACCTCATAGCGCAATGGCGAACCATTGCTAAGTCCAAAATCATCAAGCAAAGAAATCGTAAACTCTTGATCGGTGGCGACGTCCAACTGCCCGCCGATTTGCAATCCCTCGTTGGTCAGGGAAACCGTATCGCCATTGGCGACAAGGTTCGCTTCAACAACGCGATGATTGATTAGACCTTTTAGCACCAAGCGACTTCCGGCCGGCACTTCTATCCAAGCCGGCAGACGTTCTAAGGTCCGGCGTGGCAAGCGAGTGTATTTCGGCGGAATGATTTCACCAGAGAGTTGGGTCAACAAGGGATGATGCTTAATTTCCACTGTCCGCACTTCGGATACTCTTTCACCGCGGCGAAACCGCCAGGAGAAATCTTCGTGCACCGTCAATGCGGCGGCTTCCCAACGGTTGTACAAATCCGGATAACCGACCGGCGTTTCCAGCACCACACCGGATCGGGTCGGGACCGTCTGCCAGGTCCCACGTCCAATTTTGATTTCAGCCACGGCCTGTTCAAACCCGCTGCCGAAATCCAGTCCCACCAAATCCACATCTTTGCCAGCCACAACTTGACGAATACCGCGGTCCGCATAGAGGCCACCGGTCGGCGCGGTAAGAATCCCACTGCTGGGTTCCACCAAACGCCCCAGCCCAACTTCCATTTCGTCAGGCACCGTCAAAAACAAGGCTGCACCCACGGCCAATGCTGAACCAAAAACGAGCCAAGAAAATCGTTCATGACGGCGACGCACCAAGTCAAGTGGCGTCACCAAGGGCAATACTTTGGCTGCACGGGACAGCAGCCTTCTTTTTAGCTCTGCGACAACAGGTAAGTCATCGGGCCAACGGTCGGATCTCCGCCCAGCTTCTTCTGCAGCCACCACATGATTATTAAAATCAGCCGCAGCTTCGATGCGCACGGCAAGCTGGGCTGGTGTGCGCAACGAACGCCACGGCACAATCAACATTCGCCAAATCAAGGCCAGCAAGCCCGCTGCTAAGGAAAGACTCAGACCCCATCCGTTAAATCCAGCGGGACCAATCGCGCCACCTACTGCCCACATTGCCGCCATCGCCATCAAGCCACCGATACCCAGGCACGGCACTACGCCCTGCACCAACACCCGCAATCGGGTTCGTCGCAGCAACTGTCGCAGCTGTTGATCGAAGTTTTGTTGGGTATCTGAACTGGGCTTCACAGGGGTAATTTCTGGTTTAAGGGTGAGTCACTCTTGTTTAAGGGTGAGTCATTCTGTTTTAAGGGTGAGTCATTGCGTACATCAAAATATTCACAGCCATTCGCGTTGCCTCTTCACGAGCGGTCGCAGGGTCATTGTGAACCCCGGGATCTTCCAGCCCATCGCCTATATCAGACGAATAAGAATAGTAGATCAACAATCGACCTTCCTTCGATACGCCAAATCCCTGCGCGGGTTCCCCATCATGTTGATGGATTTTCGGCAAACCAGGCAGACGATAGAAGCTGCGGTAGATGGGATGGTCACTCCCGAGAGGCGCCAATTCTTCATCGGGGTACAAATCAGCCGCAAGCCGGCGAAAAGATGCATCCAGGCCATAGTTGTCATCCACATAGAGAAAGCCGCCAGCCGCCAAATAACGCCTCAACGCTTTCATATCATGATCGTCCAATGCGATGCGCCCATGACCAGAAACATATAAGAAAGGGTATTGGTACAAATCTTCGCTATCGAGGGTCACGACAGCTTCGCGATTAGCGGTCGGAATGCCGGTTCGCGCTTGAAACAAGTCTTGCCAATTAGCGAGGCTGCTGGGGTCACAGTACCAATCCCCGCCGCCCTCATATTGTAGTCGCGCAATTTGCACACGACCCAAGGTATTCGCCTGCGCAACAGACGACAAAGCGAGCACGACTATTGCAGCCCTCAAAATACTTCGCATTTTCAGTTTCAACATTTCACTTCCTATGGCCCTGCTAAAATCTTCTACGCTTCGATGGTCACTCGGGGCAGCGTCAGTTCGGTGACTGCTCCGCTACTGTCTTCTCGATTTCCCAGGCTAATCTTCCCGCGCATGCGATCGGCCAGATTCCGGCAAATCACCAATCCCAATCCCGTGCCTTTACTCTTGGTTGAAAAATAAGGATCAAAGAGGCGTTCGGCCACCTCGGACGACAAACCACTGCCGTTGTCTTGCCAAATCATGGTTACCGATTCAGGGCTGATCCGCCAGTCTACCGTCGCCTGCAACGGAACATCGACGCGAGCCGCATCAATACTGTTTTGAATCACGTTCCCCAATATTTTCAACAACGACTCGCGGTGCGCTTTCACTGCTGGCAGAAGATCGGGAGCAATTTCAAATTCTGACAACCCACCGCCAGCACCTGGCGTATAAGAGCCCACCATGTCACTGACGATGCCCGCCAAATCGAGGGGCTCGGTCTCCAATTCATCAGGTCGTCCCAGAAGGCTAAACTCTGAAGCGATGCTCCGCAATAGTTTCACTTGTTGCAGGACACGGTCAACCGTTTCGGTCAAAATTTTATCGCGGTCAGGGTGGTCATCTTCCCAAGCCTTCTTCAACAGTTGCACCGACAATTGGATGGGCGTCAGAGGGTTTTTAATTTCGTGCGCCACCTGCCGAGCCAGCTCGGCATTCATCGCCATCTTTTTGGTCTGCAGAAAATCGGTCACATCTTCGAACACCAGCATGGTATCGACTCGATCACCGGGCAACTCCAGTGGCGCCAGAGCACCTCGAACCGTGCGGCGGCCATTTTCACTCACTAATTCGCCGGCACCGTGTTCGCCAAATTTTTCCATCATTGCCAAGACGCCATCCTTTTCGGACTTTGTCGCGTAAAACTCGCTCACGATCGTTCGACCCGCGGGATTCAAGACCACCAACTGCTGCGCATCGTCAACAACAACCACACCCATTGTAACGCGGTCCAAAACCGATGACAAAAACTGCTCACGGGCAGCCAAGTCATCCCGTGCCCGATAGAGCTCTAACCGCATTGCGCCAAAGGCACCGGAAAGTTGTCCCACCTCATCACGCCCACCTTCAGGCAAAGGCGCTTCATAGTCGCCTTGCGCCAATGAGCGCGTTGCCGACAGAAGCACACGCAGCGGTCCAAAAATATTCCACGACATCAACAATGCGAGCAACAGCGCCGTCAGCAATACAATGTTCGCCAAACCCGCAAGAAAGAGGATCGTACGGCTACGTTGTGTCGCAAATTCCAACTCCCGATCGGGAAAAGCGACATTCAACACTGCTGGCAAGGGATCCAACACGAGAATACCAGCCTCAGTGCGCGACATGGCCTTTAACGGGCGAGCAGCCGTAAAGGCAAACGGCCTACCCGCCGCGGCAAAAACGCTGGTTCCGTGCCGGTGGTCCAGAACCGGAGTCATCTTGTGGGTATCAGACAGCAAGTGAACCGTTCCGGCAAAGACTGACGACGGGTGACTGGCCAACAAGGGCTGGCCTTCAACATCCAAGGTGATCTGACCAGTGACCAACTCGGCCAATGAGGTGATCAAGCTTTGATCCAAACGCTGACGGTAAAAGAAAAAGCCGTTGGTATTAACGTTACCACGACTAGCAATTCGATCGCCGTCCCCATCGCTAACGCGATTGGCGTCGACCCAGTCGCCCAGATTTACTGGAATCACCACGCCCACAAAAAGTCCATCATCGTCGCGGACCAACACCAAAGGAGATTGGCGACCAGCTGCCAAAAGAGTGCGCGCTTCGGCCGCTGACAAGTCGGACAAAGTTTCGTCTAACAGCAATTCTCCACTGCTGGTAAAAACCATTCCCTGTCGGTAGGCTCCTGCCCCAGCGGGATGACGGCCCTCCGAAAGGCCGCGCATCAAGCCATCGATATATTCACTATCAACCAAGGACCGCGCTTGTTCGGCAAGCAATTCCCGCAGCTGTTCCACCGCGCGCACGAGGCCCTCCCGAGCTCCGTTTCGGGCTTCGACCTGGACGCGTTCATAACCGACTTGATCGACCGACATCCCAACGACGACGAGCAAAACCAAACCGAGGAACAAATAGCCCGCCAAAAAGCGCTCTTGGAATCCTGGTCGCCAATTGCGTGACGCGTTGGCCACCGTAGGCAGCAACCTCCGCACTAGCTGTAAACTGATGAAAAAGACAAACAGCAAGGCCATGTCCAACAACATCAGCCGCGATAAATCGAGCGCGTTTTCATGCCACCGAGACTGCCGCAGGCCCAACAAAAAACCCTCACCCGAACTACGAGCTGAATTTTTAGGCAACGGCTTCCACAGACAGAGCCAACTGGCTCCGTCAGCCTCGATGTCGGCCCACGAAATGGAGCCGGCGCGCAGGGCCTCAAGGGCGTTCTTATTTTTGGCAGACGGTATCCCCACCTGTCCTGCATCTAGCCAACCGGTGTCATCTGCCAATACCAACAGCACTGGACGGTCAATTTCAGACCGAGGTCGATATTGACCCAGATTGTATTGTCCTGAAGACGACACATTGCCGTCGGAAACGGACTTGCTCAAAGTGCTTATTCGCCAAGAGCGGACGGGTAGCTCGACCCGCAACCACCCGCGGCCGTCGCGCCGAGGTGTCTCAGCGGTCAACACCTCTTCTTCACCACCTTGATACTTGCGGCGTTCAGTCCGGAAAAAAGTGGCCACGCCATCTGCAACGGGCGCACCGGACATATCGACTTTGTCTCCTCGGTCACTCAACTCATACTGTGTCTTGTGCAAAAATCCGAGGGCGAAAAAGCTCTCTTCACGGTCTTGAGAGTCGATAATCTCAACCGAGCAACTGTACCCCAAGTCGGACAAGGCCGACTCGCTGTACAGATGCCAAGCCGCTTCATCTTTCCAAATATTTTCTTCAATAGCTCGGCGGTCCATCGCGTTGCGGTAATCGTCAACGACCATATCATCCAATACGCTGCCCAGCAAAAAGCGCGTCCAGGCTGGGTCGGCCTCCGTGATCTGATCGCCCCTCGCCTCCAACCACGTCCGCTCAGCCGCATCGTAAACCTCGCGCAAGGCGGTATAATTCCAACTCACAGCCAAGAGCATGACAAATGGCCAGGCATACCGACGCAAGAACCTTGGCCGAAATTGCAAAACGGGCGCCACAAACCAAAGTCCGGCAACGATGACCGCACCCAATAGGCGACCTGACCACCAGTCACCTCCGCCAACGCTAATAACGGCCACAGCCGCCGCTCCGGACAGAATGCCTGCCAAAATCCAGCGGCGGAGTTCAAAACTTTCAGGCTGCCGCCGGCCAACAATAAAACTGGTTAGCAGAGCAACAAAGGCGTAGGCAAAGAGCAACAAAACAATCTGTAGACCCCAAAAACTTATCGATGAAATACTGATGCCCACGCCGATTAATCGTGGGTTGGCATTTTGGGCCACCAGATGGGCTAGCTGTGCCAAAAGCAGTAACATCCCGCCTCCGACCCCACCGAAAACCAAAGCCCCGATCAAACCTGGTCCTAATATCACACTGGGTGTGTTTTTTTCCTTCTCGGCCGTCCCACCTGAAACCAAACCGCGCCGACGAATGATAAACCACACCGTACCGGCCACGAGAACCGCAGTCAGCATGGCATCGGCCGTCGAAGCAAACCAACCGGCGGCAAAGGGTGTCGCGAAATAGGCGGGATCGGCCAACGCAAACCAGGAGTCCGGAGCAGCGGGAAAATTTTGTTGTGGGAAGGCAGCACCCACCCAGCTAAGACCAGACCCAACTGCCATCAATCCCCGACCTAACCACAACGCCACCATTCCCCACAACGATTGCATACAGAGGCGAGTCCAACCCAGCAACGCACAAGCCCAGGCCAACATCAATCCAAGCAGGAGCTTGGCCCGGATCACGCCACGACGCGCGGCAGCCGACTCAGATCTTGCCAAAAGGTGAGCGTGCGGTCCGCTTGTACCAGGACCGAAATTCACCGACCGGATCATGAGCCCTGATTCGTCCATGGTCAGAACCGGATTATTGAGTGGCCCAACCGCGAGTTCGACCCCAGGAGCGATTTCATTTGAGAGACCGCTGGTAAGCGGCATTTGCACTTCCAGAACACCGGGCGGTGACTGGTCATCAACCTGCCACAGAAGCCATCGCCGCAATACCCAGCCGCGACGACCAAGCGTCAGTTCACCAAGCCATTCTTCAGTATGCAAAGGACTGCCACGTTTTTTAAATCCCGGCAAGGGCTCAACGGTGCCCGCCCAAGCCAGGCGATCACTTCCACGCCACAGCACAATCCCTAACTCAAATTTGGATTTGTCGGTCTGCCACATTTTCATCGACGGCGCCAAAGCTCGGAAGATATCGCCGTCAGGCACATCCAAGGCTGATGTTTCAGCCGGCCATGTCGACTGCAAATGCGGGCCGGCCTCGTACCACCACTCTTGAAGCGAGGGCACCAAATCGGCTATGTCATCTTCTGCTAACGAAAGGATCGATGATTCATCTTCAGTGCGGTTGGGTGCTTTGCTGCCGATCAGCAGAATCATAAACCCCAGGCCCAAAAGCGACACCGAAGCGGCCATGGTGAACAAGCGCCAGAAACGTTGTCGTGCAGAGATATTAGGGGAACGACGGCGCAACAAAATGGCCAGGGTGACAATCAGCCCGACTGACAACAAGACAAAGAGCAATGGCTGCGGCAACAACGGCATCTCGACACCGCTCTTGATGACAAACAACAAAATTCCCTGTCCTAACAGACAGAGAATCCCCGCGAGCATCACCGCTCGGCTTCGCAGCCAAGTCAAGACAGGCCTCCTACCTGATCGTATTGATCTCCGCCAGTTTCCATTGGCCATCTTCTTGCACCAAAATGCATACTAACTTCAACTCTTGGACGATCTCAGAATCGGGTCGGCGTCGTTTCCATACAGCCATGCCGTGAACCCGGGCACCGGCTTCGGCATCTTGCATCATCTCGAATTCGAATAATAGAGTGCGGTGAGTTTGAAATATGTTACGAAAATAATAGTACGCTTGGCTGGGGCTGTATTTGTTTTCACGATGGGCAGTCCGTTTGCTGGTGACCTTCAAACCGTCACTGTGAATCAATTCAGCCAAGACTTCTTCCTCGCCATCTTCCCACGCCGCGCTGATAAGGCCAAAGACTTCACGTGGTGCGTTCGCAGCCTGGTCTTTGTCCATAACTAGTTCGGCTGCGACTTCGTTAGCAAAAGGGGCCATTACGCAGCCTAAGGCAACCAGTACCGCTACTATATGGACCAAACTCTTGCGCACGTTAACAAGGATCAATCAGGAGCCTCCAGGCCATTCTCTCTACCAATCGTCGGCATCGTAACTGATCATAAGGCAAACACTATGCCAAAATCCAACTTTGCCTGACTCAAGCCATGCCGCGACCAATAGACACATTGCAGTAAGAAATCCCACCATTCCACTAATGGATTGCTCATCACAACGAGCAATCGTACCGAAAAAGACTCAAATTGCCGTATTCCGAGGACACTGACAGAAGTCAGTCAGCCAGCACTTCGACCGTCTCTTGGTAAAAAATGCCGCGCTCCTCCAGGCCCTTCAGCATACGATCAACGCAGCCAAACTCTTTGCCCAAATACTCCGGTGGAGAAATCCCTTTGTGGGTATACAGTCCTTCACGGATCAGCCGTGCCGCCATCGTAGCTGTATAGCCGGTCGTCCGCGCCATTGAAGACACGCCATTTTCATGATCAAAGTGATCCAACAAATTGTACACGTACCGCAGGCGTTGCTCGTTCTTTTTGCCCTCGACGGTGATCTGCATCACCGTCAGGTCTCCTTCTCCCTCCACCATTTCCCACATGGGAAAAAGCAGCTTTGAGGTCAAATCGATGGGCTTGACCAATTGACCCGCTACCTCGATTTCGTCTTCACCAAAAAATCCACACTCGCGTAAAACCGCCATTTTTTCGATATGCCCCGGATAGCGAAGAGTTTTTTCTTTCATATTTGGCGCGCCAATTGTCGTCGCCAGAGTGCGCAGACCATCGGTGTTGAAGGCCTCCAAAGTGCCCAGGCCAGCAAACTCCACCAATTCCGCATCAGACAAAGCCTCGCGCAC
>JBLIOK010000095.1:0-8942 GCA_047639735.1 Candidatus Krumholzibacteriia bacterium
GCTAATTGGCGGGCCTTCTTAATATCGTCCGGGCATAAACGCATACCCATGTCCATCGCTTCGTGGTCCAACAAGCCGTACCGGGGATCGATGGTGTGCTTAAAAATCAGTTCGGGCGTGTCTTTGGCGACCTGCTCGATTTCAACTCCACCTTCAGCACTGGCCATCAGCATTATTCGCTTGCTGTCGCGATCGATCAGCATACCCACGTAAAATTCACTTTCAATATCAACCGCAGGCGTGATCAGCACTTTGCGTACCGTATGGCCTTTGATGTCCATGCCCAAAATGTCAGTGGCACTGGTGCGCACCTCTTCGATCGTCGGGCAGAACTTGATACCGCCGGCTTTGCCGCGACCGCCGCTCAACACTTGGCTCTTGACCATTACCGGCAGTCCAAACCCTTCGGCGAGCGCAACGGCTTGGTCAGCAGTGGTCGCCACATCGCCACCTGGGACAGGCAAGCCGTATCTGGTGAAGATCTCTTTGGCTTGATACTCGTGAATATCCACTCAATTCCTCCCAAAAAGTGATCGGTCGGGCAGCCCGGCATGGACTGGCGCCTTGCGATCTGGACGCTGTTAACTATGACTCAAACAGTACTTACGGCAACGCCTTGATCGCCGCAATGATTTCGGTCGTGGATTTGCCGGGCACCATGGGCACCCTCACCACTTTCCCGCCCCAGGATGCGACCTCGGTCGCCCCCACAATATCTTCCTCGGCGTATTCATCACCTTTGACCAGCACATCTGGTTTGAGTTCGTTGATGACCGCCAAGGGCGTCGGCTCGGCAAAAATAGTGACCGCGGAAACCTGTCGCAAGGAGGCAATGAGGGCGGCCCGCTCTTCGGCCGCCAAGACTGGCCTTCCAGCGCCTTTTAATTGTCGAACGGAGGCGTCATCGTTGAGAGCCACGACCAAGGCATCGGCAGTGCTTACTGCTTGGTCCAGGCTCGCCAAATGCCCCCCATGGATCAAATCGAAGCAACCGTTGGTGAAGGCAACTTTTCGGCCGGAATCCCGCATAGCTTGCCCCCACGCCGCCAATTCATGGCGTTGAAGGACAACTCCTTCAGCCGGAAGTGCCATCAGGAGTCTCCCTGTTCGAGAAGTGCCGCACGCAATTGAGTGGCGGTGATGGCAGCGGTGCCCAACTCTCGGACCGCTAAGCCCGCGGCATGATTTGCCAGTGCCGCAGCGTCAAAAAATTCTGCTCCTGCAGCCAAGGCAGCCGTATAAACGGCAATGACTGTGTCGCCGGCACCGGTCACGTCATAGACAGTGGTCGCTTGGGTTTCCAAATGTGCGTCACGGCCATCTTTATAAAACAGGGCCATGCCATTTTCACCTCGCGTGATCAGGACGGCAGGCGCATCGGTGCGATCGAGTAGCTGTTGGCCAACTTTCGCCAAACTGGCGGCGTCGTTGATTTGGCGAGCACAGGCTTGCTCGGCCTCTTTTTGATTGGGTGTCAAACTCGTCACCCCTCGGTACTGACTGAAGTCGCCCTTCTTAGGGTCAACCACCATGGGCACTCCGGCTTTCAGGCCGGCTGCAATAAATTGTTCGAGGGCGGTGTCAGTTAGCACGCCTTTTCCATAGTCACTAAATACAAAGCCATCAAAGGGGCCGGCAGCCTGCAAGCGACTGACCAGCTCGTCTACAACCGAGTCGGCTATGGGCGAGTCGTCTTCACGATCGGCCCGAACCACTTGTTGGTTATGAGCAATGATACGGGTTTTGATGGTCGTTGGTCGCGGGCCACAATCCACCATACCGGCTGCGTCGATGCCGCTCTCGGTCACCAAATCTCGCAACTGGCGCCCCGCCTCGTCGCTGCCGCAGATGCCAAAGAGCACCGCGTCGGCTCCCAAAGCGCGAATGTTGGCAGCCACATTGGCCGCGCCGCCAAGCTTTACGGTTTCTTTTTCGACACGCACCACCGGTACCGGCGCCTCGGGGCTAATGCGATCTACGCGACCCCATAAAAACCTGTCGACCATAGAATCACCGATGACGGCTAAGCGCTTGCCGACGAGCTGATCAATGATGGCCAATTCGGTGACAAAAGCGGTACCTGACGAGTTAGGCTTGTCTTTTTGGGTCATAACCGTATTCTTTGCTTAAATTCAAGTTTTGCATTGCGTCCGGAAACTATCACTCGACGCCGACAGTGTCAATTTTCTGACTTGGTGACCTGCTCTCACATTTTAGACTGCGGAGAAAACGATATGGACAAGAAACCTAACCAACAACGCGTGGCTATTGATTTGAATGAAGAGGAAGCGGCCGGAACCTATGCCAATTTAACGTTGGTCTCTCACAGCCAAGCCGAATTTATTCTCGACTTTGCTCGCCTGATGCCTGGGTTGCCTAAAGCCAAAGTTCATTCCAGAGTCATTATGACACCGATGGCCTTGAAGGCTCTGCAGATCAACTTGACCGCCAATATTGAGCGATACGAAGCTGTGCACGGTGAGATAAAGACTTCCGGCCAGCCTCAAATCAACCATAACATTGGTTTTGAAACCGAAAATTGATCAGGTTGCGATCAAGCGCCGCAAGCGCCATGACCCGATGAGCACGGCCAGGGCAAACCAAGTGGCGAGCCCAATCAGCATCTGTGACATTTCGGAAACGCCGTAGCCGCGACCAATCATATCGTGGAACATCGAGATCGCTTGCCCCGTTGGCAAACTGTGTCCAATTTTTTGCATAAATTCAGGCACAATTTCTAAAGGCCACCACAAGCCGCCCAGTGCCGCCATGGTCATTGTTACTGCCATACCGAGACCATCGGCTTGCGCGCCGGTACGAGCCACACTGCCCAAGAGCACCGCCGCGCCCGAACAGAAGCCGGCGAACAGCACCACCACCAAGACGAGCCCCGCAGGGGAATCGCCGTAGTCAATTCCGAACGCCAAACTGTTCATGACCAGCAAAATGGACGTTTGCACCAAGCCCAGAATCATGCCGCTCAAAAAGAACCCCAGCAACAGGTCAGTCGTCGTCGCTCGGCTGGTCACCAGGCGAGCAAGGGTTCGGTCCCGACGAGCTTCAACCAATTCTTTGGACGACATCATCAAAAACATCATCACAAAAAAGAGAACATAAGCTGGACCAACGTGTTGGTGAGTGTCGGTCAATCCCGTCTCCTCTTGTTCAACACGCCCAAGCACTTCAGACTGCACAATCAAGTGGGGGTCGTTCCACCGTTCCTCAAAGGCCGGTTCAGAAAATCCGCTTGCGCGGTCTCGAGGAAGATTTTCAACGGCCGTTGATCCATCTTTCACCAACGACCTCGCGGACGCCATTGTATTGGTCTGCAGAATAGACCGGTCCAGCAATGTATTCACCGTCTGGCTGCTCAAGCGATCAGAATCGTAAAAGAAAAGGAGTTCGGTGGCCATGCCGCTTTGAACGGCATCGCTATAGCCGACAGGGATCAACAGAACTGCGGTACGGCGTGACTTGTCCACCCATTCCCGCGCATCTTCCGTCGTCACTACCGAGTCCCAACGGACCATTCGGAAACGCTCGTTGTCTGCCAACGGGGCCAATAAGCGATCTGCCTCAGCGCCGCCATCAAGATCTGACACCAAAAAACTCGGCAAAGATTGCGCGCCACCTCCCCCGCTTGGCCCCCCCATCAATTCACCCATCAATAACGAAAAAACCATGGGCATGACCAACAACCAGACAAAGCCCATGCGGTCGCGTGCGACACGAACCATCCGCAGTCGCACCATGGCCATGATCACCGAGAAGTTCATATCATTTCTCCTCGACGCGAGCGCCACGAAAAGATCAACACGTTGATCGCGAAGAGAGTGACCGTAATGCTAGCGAGCACCAAAGCCGCCAGTGGCGCTGACGGCAAGGACTGGTTGCTGATGACAACTTCACTGAAGCTCATATTTGCCCAATAGTTAAAAACAAACTTCCCCGCTCCGTGAGCCCAGGCTGGCATGCTGTCAATGGGCACAAAGTTTCCACCGATCATCGCTGATACGAGCACAACAACCGTGCTCAAGTTGTCCATAATCTTTTCCGTGCTCGTCAATAGCGCCAACAGCATGAAAACTCCGGCCGCCGCCGTGCTGGTGAGCACAATGACCAAGGGCAAAGAATACAGGTCCGGCCCTAGGTTCACCTTGAAAAACATTGCTCCTGCTAGGAAGAGCACGCTCAATTGCATGACCCCTTGCAATGAGGCACTCACCCATTTTCCTATGATAAACTCAATGCTCCGCAACGGGCTCAGCAACTGGCGCTGCAAGGTCAACTGCTCGCGTTCGCGGTGGATATCTCGAGTGGCTGCTGCCACGGCAAACATCAGGAAAAAGACAGAAAAACTGGGCAGAAAATAGTCGAAAAGGTTGATCTGGGAATTGGGACCCGCTGCGCTTGCTGGTCCCTTGTCATTGACCTTTAGCGTAACCGTCTCATTGCTCATCGCCTCTGATAGAGCCACTTGGTGATCGATAATTGTCAGCATGCGCTCAGCCCGGTTCCCACGTTCTGGGCTTTCTTCGGCCTGACGCAGTCGCTGCCAAATCGTATTAAAGTCGCCCGAAAACATTTCGGACAATTCATCGCGGCCGGAAGTTTCCCCGTCCTCAGCAGCGCGATCTTCCGGCCAGAGAGCGAGATAGGCGGCGTCGCCGGCCTGATAACGCACCACCATACGGCTCAGAATCTCGGATACAATGCCTGACTTGAGTGGACTGCCTGGATCTTGCCATACCTGCACCGTCACGAATTCTTCAGCCATCAGTTCGCTCATCATATCCGGAGGCAGAACGATGGCAGCCACTCGATCGCCCGATCTTACCCAAGCGTCGGCCGTTATCGAATCGGTCCAGGTAACGGTGAAAAGATCTGACTCTTCTAAGCCCTCAGCCAAACGATTTTTAACTTCCGCCGGAAGATCGTTAGCCACCATCGCCACCGATATTTTGCTAAGGCCCGATGAGTCTTCAGAACCGCCGAAGCTAAAGCCCATGATTGCCGTGAGCAACAGAGGTAGGGCCAGATTAACTATGAGGGCTTTGCGGTCGGTGATGGTGCGCTTGATATCTTTGCGCACTAAAGCGTTGATGACCATTTTCGCCCTACTCTCTGAGACCGCGGCCGGTCAATTTCAAGTACAGCGTTTCCAAATTTGGGCGCTCGATCTCTAGCTGTTCCAACGGCACTGCTTTTGAATGTAGCCATGCCTGAATTTCAGGCAATAATGCCGCGCCATCCAGGGCACGGACCTGCACTTTCCCTCGGTGTACTCCAACTTCCACGCAACCACTATGGGATTCAAAAGCCTGCTGGAATTCTTGGCGGAGAGATTCAGCCAACTGAAACCGGATGGCGTCGGTATCGCCGATTTGGCTGATCAACGCTTCCTTGTCGCCGACGGCCACCATTTTTCCCTGATCGATAACGCCGATACGATCGCACAGTTGTTCTGCTTCTTCTAAATAATGAGTTGTGTAAATAACGGTCATGCCCTCTGAACCCAAACGAGCGATCAATTCCAGTATACGAGTGCGGGCCTGCGCATCGATGCCGACCGTGGGTTCATCGAGAAAAAGCACCTCAGGACTATGGATCAATCCTACCACCAGATTGAGGCGCCTTTTCATGCCACCACTGTAAGTCTCGACTTTTTGACGAGCTTGTTCGACCAGATCAGCCATCTCTAACAGCTCGTCCACGCGCGAGCTCAATGACTTGCCACTCAGCCCATAGAGCCGGCCCCAGAATTCCAAATTGTCTCGGGCATTCA
The DNA here is from genome assembly GCA_047639735.1 of Candidatus Krumholzibacteriia bacterium. GTDB lineage: Bacteria > Krumholzibacteriota > Krumholzibacteriia > LZORAL124-64-63 > LZORAL124-64-63 > JAGRNP01. The sequence goes on from JBLIOK010000095.1 coordinate 5,786, forward strand.
AGTCGGTATAAAGAGCGATTTCTTGGGGAACGACGCCGATCAGTTTGCGCACTTCTGCCGCATCCGAGGCCACATTAAAACCGCCGATAGACACCTGACCGCCATTGCCGGGCAGCAAGGTCGCCAGGACATTTATCGTTGTTGTTTTTCCGGCACCATTAGGGCCCAACAATCCAAACAGCTCTCCGCGTTGCACCTCAAAACTGAGGCCATCAACCGCGCGAACCGAGCCGTATTTTTTGACGAGATCTTTCACTTGAATCAAGGACGGTCCTCCAACCAATGCTTACTCTTAATCGCCGTTGCTCAAGAACATCGCCAGACTCTACGAGCAATCCGCCCACCTGGCAACCGCCGAATCAGCCCCGCTAACTCCAACGCTGTCAGTCCCTCTAGCCATGTTTCTTCGTTTCCAGGCCAGCGTTGTCGCAATTTATCACGGCCGACGCCCTCCAGATCTAACCGATCGAGAATCCAGCGGGCAGATGAGTGTGGCGCCGGATCCAAGGCGCCGTGAAAAAGATCCGGTGATTCGAGACCAGCTTGAGTGCCGTCATCCCTGTTCGGTAGGCCAAGTATACGATCAAAGTCATCAGTTGTTTCCACAAGATGAGCGCCGTCACGTAGGAGCCGGTGACAGCCTCGGCTGGTTTCCAAATCCACCGGACCCGGCACGGCAAAAACGTCGCGGTCATAATCCAATGCCACGCGCGCGGTATGCATAGCCCCGCTTTGCAAGGGCGCTTCGACCACGAGAACACCTCGGCTCAGCCCGGCGATCAATCGATTGCGACGAGGAAAATGGTGTTTAAGAGGAGGTGTACCGATATCGTACTCGGTGATGGCGCATCCGTTAGAGAGAATCTTCTGGTGCAGTTCCGTGTTGGCCCGAGGGTAGACCAAGTCAGGCCCAGTGCCCATGACCGCTACCGTTCCGCCGTGGCCGCTCAGGGCGCCGTCATGGGCCGAAGTGTCTATACCCAAGGCCATGCCGCTGGCGATGGTCCAGCCCTTCAGGACCAGCGCCTGCGCCAATCCCCGAGCTATGGCTAAGCCTCGACTCGTTGCGCGTCGCGTGCCGACAATAGCAATAGTCGGCCGGTTGAGAAGACACGGATCGCCCGCGCAATAAATGCGTTCAGGTGGGTCTGCCATATGACGCCACAATTCGGGCCAATGTTCATCTTTAGGCGTCAGCGTGATGAACCGATCAGCTGCGGCGCCAGTGTTATTTTCGACCACAAGAATTGACTCTATCTAGGAGGATATACTCTCGGCAAACAAAAATCTTCGCATTCAATCCGACACAAACAAGCCGCGGGACTTAAGAATTATACAATCGCAGCAGCAAGTGCTTAACCTCTTTGATGCCCACGTTGGCCGCCGAAGAAATCATCAAAACCTCCAGCGCACCGTGTTCGCTACCCCACTCCCGTGCTTCGGCTAAAACAGCTTCCGCTCGTTCGGGATCCAGCACATCCTTCTTGGTCACAGCAATGGCGAAAGGCAAATCTGCCAGTCGATTTCCGTGATCTCGCAATTCGCGGCGCAAAACATCCAATGCACGCCGAGGGCCTTCAAATGTTGGATCCACCATCAAGAGCAGGGCCCGGGTGCGTTCGACATGGCGCAAAAATTCGTGCCCTAGGCCACGGCCTTCACTGGCACCTTCAATCAAACCAGGAATATCAGCGACCGTGCAGCTTTTGAAATCGCCAAGATCGACGATACCCAGATTGGGCACCAAGGTTGTGAACGGATAGTCAGCCACTTTGGGCCGAGCTGCCGAGATCACTGACAACAATGTCGACTTACCCGCATTCGGCTCGCCCACCAAACCAATATCGGCGATCAGCTTGAGTTCAAGTTTTACCGAACGCGAGAGCCCCGGCTTGCCAGGTGTTGCGTGCAACGGCGTTTGATTACGGGCATTGCGAAAGGTCCAGTTGCCCTTGCCGCCTTTACCACCTTTGGCCACCAGCAAACGCTGGCCCGGATCGGTAAAGTCAGCCAAAAGTTCTCCGGTTTCCACGTCAGTGACCGCGGTGCCACATGGAATCTGAAGGATCACGTCTTCGCCGTCAGCTCCCGTGCGATTGTTAGACTCACCAGCAGATCCCGTACCGCTTTTGTATTTCCGTTTGTACCGAAAATCCAAAAGGGTCGACATCGTATCGGTTGCTTCTAAAATAACGGAGCCTCCAGTGCCCCCATTGCCACCATTAGGACCACCTCGGGGCACATGCTTTTCACGACGGGTTGAAACGCATCCGTCGCCGCCTTTCCCCGATTCCACTGTGATGGTGGCGTAATCTAAAAACACCGTGCACTCCCTTAAAATTCGACCGCATTCAAAATTCAACCGCCCTCAAATGACAACCGCATTTGGGCGACGGCTAATGACAATCAATATGACTTCTGACTCCCAACGGGGTCAGCTTCGCTCGCGCAGTGCTGCGACCACCGCTGGTGGCACCAGCTGAGACAAGTCGCCACCATGTTTGATCACGTCGCGCACCAAGGTGCTGCTGATCGCGGCGACATTGGGCCGAGCCAGAAAATATATGTATTCCACGTCGGCTGAAAGCAAGGCATTCACACCAGCGAGGCCCCATTCGTAGTCGTAATCTTGACTCGATCGGATACCTCGAACGACTGCAGCAGCGGAGCGAAGCCTTACTTCGTCAACCAACAAGCCGCTGAATGAATGCACATCAACATTATCGAGGTGGGCCACAGATTGTCGATACAGATCAACCCGATCGGTAATGTTCAAATAACATCCTTTATCACTCTCAGCCACCACGACGGTCACTTTGTCGAACACCTTGCCGGCACGCTCCAAAACATCGAGATGCCCCAGAGTAACCGGGTCAAAAGTTCCGGGATACAGCACATGACGGGTCATCGTCTAATCTCCTGACTCGGTGAACCAGCACCAGGGCGAAAAATGGCCAAATGGCTTTCTCCATAGCGCCTTAGCTGCCAACCTTCTTGTTCGGTTGGCATGCCGGGCGTGCGAGGACCATACTCAATAACAGCGCAAATCAATCCATCGGGATGCCGACCTTGCGATACCAGCGACATCATAGTCGCGGCGATCGGACTTTGGTAGGGCGGATCGCAAATCAGAATCCAAGGCGAACCAGAGGCACCG
>JBLIOK010000096.1:0-8866 GCA_047639735.1 Candidatus Krumholzibacteriia bacterium
TTGATGCTTATAAAAAAACCGAGATTGATGCGGATTCCGGAATGGGGATTTTCTCCCTTACGGCCGGCATCACCGATCGGGCCGAGGCCATCGAAATCTTGCACGCCAATACCGTTTGGTGCCGCGGCCTCGACGGGTTTCGAGTCCACCTTTCGGCCAATACGATCACTGAGTTTCGGCGCGGCCATGTGATCGCCGCAGAAAGCCTCGCCAATGGCACCCGTGGCAATTACCTCGTCAGTTGCGGTGTCGAATTAACCGCAGGTGCGACCTCGAGTTGGCAAATTGTCGCCGACACCGCACGCGACCAGGTCCAAATCGCCGCCATGCGTCGGCACATTCTCGACGACAGCAATTTGGAAGAACACATCCAAACGGCCTTGCGCGATGCTGATCAAAATTTGCGCCGCTATGTTGCCAGCGCTGACGGCGTACAGGTTTCCGGTCAACCAGAATCTTGGTGCCACCACTTTGCCAATGTCTTGTTCAACATCATGCGTGGTGGCGTTTTCGCTCACAACTACGATGTCCCCCGCGACGACCTCGTCGATTTTCTGCATGTCCGTCAGGGAAAAGTTGCCGCACGCCATAGTGAGATGCTGTCAGCCTTGCCCGATACCATAACGATTCAAGACCTTAGCGAACGCGCCCATAAAACGGGCGATGCAGACTTTGAACGCCTTTGCCTGGAATATCTGCCCCTTCATTTTGGACGGCGGCACGGTGACCCAAGCCGGCCTTGGAACCAGTTTTCGATCAAGGTTCACGATGACAAGGGCCAGCGTGCACTGAATTACGAAGGCAACTGGCGGGATATTTTTCAGAATTGGGAAGCGCTCAGTACCGCGTTCCCCGGCTTCTTGCCCAACCTTGTCGCCAAATTTGTCAACGCCTCGACGGTGGATGGCTTCAATCCCTATCGCCTTAACAGAGAAGGCGTGGACTGGGAAGTCGTGACACCCGATGACCCCTGGAGCAATATTGGTTATTGGGGCGATCACCAGATTATCTATCTCTTGAAACTCTTAGAGACCTGGCAGCAACACGACCCCAAAGGCATCGCAGACAATTTGGCGGCAGACATTTTCAGTTACGCTGAAGTGCCTTATCATATTCGGCCGTATGAAGACATTCTCCGTGATCCCAGCTCCACGATCACCTACGACAAAAAGCAGGCCAAGCGTATCGCTGCCCGCGTTGAAATCATGGGTACCGATGGCAAGCTCTTGGCGGATAAAAACGGTGCCGTCCACCACGTTAATCTGTTTGAAAAACTGCTCGTGCCTGCGCTCGCTAAAATTTCCAATCTGGTGCCCGATGCCGGAATTTGGATGAACACCCAGCGTCCGGAATGGAACGACGCCAACAACGCCTTAGCTGGCGGTGGTGTTTCGGTGGTCACGCTCTGTCACCTGCGTCGTTACCTGAAATTCTATCTGAGCGTATTAGCCCAAGCCCAGGCCGAGACCTTGCCCATGTCGACAGAAATCGTCGATTGGCTGCGCATGGTCACGATCGCTTTGGGCAGCGAAAAAGACCTTTTGTCAGGACAAGCCCTGGAAGGTCACGACCGCAAGCGCCTGCTCGACAAACTTGGGGCCCCGTATTCTGTATACCGTGAATCCGTGTATGCGCGCGGGTTCTCCGGTCGCAGTGAGGTGCCTGTTTCGGAGGTTGCCACGCTGTGCGAAACCGCATTGGAATATATCGAGTGGGGAATCAACGCCAACCGGCGTGACGATGGGCTCTTCCACACTTACAATTTCTTGAAAATTTCCGAAGACGGCAGCGCCGCGCACGTGAAGCGTTTGCCTGAAATGCTGGAAGGCCAAGTGGCGGTCCTCACTTCTGGGTTTCTGTCGGCCGAAGAATCTCTCTCTATTCTGAATAAGCTTTACGACAGTCGTCTCTACAAATCCGATGAACGCAGCTTTATCTTGTACCCAGAGCGCGAACTGCCCGGCTTTATGGCCAGAAATGTCGTGCCCCAAGAGGGCGCGTATGCGATTCCTTTGCTAGTTGAAATGTTGGCCGACGGTGACACCTCTGTGCTTGCCCCAGACGCCAACGGTACCCTTCGCTTCAATGGTGATTTCAGCAACGGTAACCAACTCGACCTTGCCATGAAGCAACTGGCCAACCACGAAGTTTGGGGCAGCGCGATCCAACGAGACAAGACCGCCGTCATGGCACTTTATGAGTCTGTCTTCCAGCACGCATCGATTACGGGTCGCTCGGGTTCCATGTATGGCTACGAAGGGCTCGGTTGCATCTATTGGCACATGGTTGCCAAGTTGCTCTTAGCGGTTCAGGAAACCTATTTACAAGCGGTGGATTCTGAGCTACCGGCAGCCGTACAAACCGACTTAGCCGCCATGTATTACAAAATTCGTTCTGGAATTGGCTACAAGAAAAGCGTTTCCGAATACGGCGCCTTCCCCACTGACCCCTATTCGCATACACCTTCCAGTGGTGGCGCCAAGCAACCCGGCATGACGGGACAAGTCAAAGAAGAGATCCTCACCCGCCGGGGTGAACTTGGGCTGCGGATCGAGGCGGGCAACGTGCGCTTCGAACCCACGCTCATTCAGCCTGATGAATTCCTGGGCCACCCTGAACAAATGACCTACTTCGACCTGGCTGGCGAAACCCAAACTTTGGAATTGCCCACCGGAAGTCTGGCCTTCACCATTTGTCAGGTGCCTGTCATTTACGAAATGTCCAGCCTCGGCTCGCGTATTCGGGTGACCTTAGATGACGGCACATCAACGGAACACAGTGGAGAATCATTGGGCAAAGAACTCAGTGCCGAGCTTTTCGGGCGCACCGGGCGCGTCAAACTTGTCAGTGTTGCCGTCCCTGCGGCCCCTCAAGAAAACGTGTAATTTAGCTGTCAATCTTGAACACCGATTCTCAATGACGCCAAGCTATTTGTTTGCAAAAGGTTATGAATCGTCAAATGATTGCCCGATACTGCAAAGCTGCCTCTTTCCTGCTGATAAAATTTCTTACAATAATTGAATTTTATACTTGATTCGGTTACCGAACATAGTTTATAATTTCCTTATCGGAATCCGCCAGATGCAACAGTTGTTTTTATGAGAGGTCATTACAATGCAGAAAAAAGTTACCGCACTCGTCTTGTTCGCTTTACTCGCCTGTATGATTCCAACGGCCGCCATGGCGTTGAGCCCATATAGCGAAGATTTCGAAGGCTTGAACAATGCTGATACCGGTGCCCTGGCTGGCGCTGGCTGGTTGGTCTTTGCTAACGTATTTAGCCCAGACGGCACCGTTTATTATTACGGCTACGGAGTCTTCGGCGCACCCAACGATGGCGCTGCATTCTCAGCTGTTGCAGTCGGTGTAGGCGGCGGTGGCCAAGGTGCCCAACAACTGTCCGCGTTTAGCGATTACAACAACACCGATCACGGCCTTGGGAACAGGATTGAAGCAAACGTCTTCCAAGAGTACACCGTTGGACCTGGCGATGTTGGCGAAACCTGGACATTCGAGTTTGATGCCAAGTTGGGCAACCTGGAAGGCGCCACGACAGCGGTTGCTTTCATCAAAACGTTGGACCCAAATAACGGCTACGCTACAACAAACTTCATCACCCAGAACATGACCGCGATCCCAACCTCTTGGGGAACGTACATGATCTCGATCTTGATTGATGGATCACTTCCTGGTCAACTTCTTCAAATTGGTTTCTCCAATACAGCATCCAATTATGAAGGTTCGGGCGTCTACTACGACAACATCAATTTCTACATCTCTGGTGGTGTTGTTGCTACCGAATCAGCTACATTTGGCGACGTCAAATCATTGTTCCGTTAAACGCGGTCAGTGACTGATTAGCACTTAAGCTCCCCCTGACGCCACGCGCGTTAGGGGGAGTTTTTTTTGAGGATCGCCTAACGAGCTGGTGTCAACCAGCGACCCGCAATTAAATCTGTTGAACGAACATGCGGAACGCGGTACTTTGTTCGAAGAGCGTACAAAGAAAACATTTTTGCCATCCGGTATCCATTAACCCATGAACGGGACATTGTATGAACGCACCGCGCCACTACAAGACCGCCCCCGAAGACCGCATAACCTTTCGACACCGACTCGCCTACGGAGCCGGAGCCTTCGTCAACAATCTGCTGGCTGCCGCGAGCGGCGGCATGATGATCATCTTGAATCTCGGTCTGGGCATGAACCCGGCGCTAGTCGGATTGCTGGGTGCCTTGCCGCGGTTGACCGACGCCTTCACCGATCCGCTCATGGGCTACATCTCTGACAATACAAATTCAAAGTGGGGCCGGCGCCGTCCGTATATTTTTGTAGGCGCTTTCGCCGCGGGAATCATCTTCGCGCTGCTTTGGCAACTGCCCCAAGGCCGTAGCGACACCTTTTATTTCGTGTTCTTCCTTATTGGCTCCATCCTCTTTTATGCGGGCTACACGGTTTTTGCCACGCCGTGGGTTGCCCTCGGTTACGAACTGACACCCGACTATCACGAGCGAACCCGATTGATGGGCACCCAAAACTTCATTGGCCAACTCGCCTACCTCATCTCGCCCTGGTTCCTGTGGTTCATGACCAAAGAAAGCCTGTTCAAAGACCAAGTCACCGGCGCGGCTGTACTGGCGATCCTGGTTGCCGTGGTGGCCATCGGTTTGGGCATTTTGCCGGCGATCTTCCTGCGTGAACGCATGCAAGATGTGGCAACTAAAAAAACGGATGCCGATGAATCCGAGGCTAAGCCGGCCAGGCTAGGAATTAAGGACAACGCGAGAGAATTTTTTCGCGGCTTTGGTATCACGCTTTCCTCGGGGCCCTTCCTTAAGCTATGCCTCGCTACCTTTATGGTCTTCAACGGGTTCATGCTCGTCGCTTCTTTCCAGTTCTACGTGATCATTTACTACGTCACCGGTGGCGACCAGGCGGCAGGTGCCAAGTACGCCGGGTATGCCGGTACCCTCGGCGGCTTGTGCGCTTTTGCAGTTGTGGCTTTTGTCACCTGGCTAGCCACACGCATTGGCAAACGAAGAGCGTTCTTCGTCTCCATCGGAGTTTCCATCATTGGTTATGGCTTGAAATGGGTTTGCTACAACCCTGAAATCCCGTTGCTCGTGATGCTCCCGGCTCCCTTGATAGCCTTTAGTTTTGGCGGGCTATTCACTTTGATCCCCTCCATGGTTGCCGATGTGGTCGACACCGATGAACTCATCACCCACGAGCGACGCGAGGGAATGTTTGGCTCCATTTTTTGGTGGATGGTCAAATTGGGCATGGCCGCGGCCCTGGCAGCAGGGGGCTACTTGCTCAACACCACCGGCTTTGACATCGACTTGGGTGGCGAACAGTCTGCACGCACGATCACTCTGTTGCGCTTCTTTGATGCTGGCATACCGATGGTCACTTCGGCCATTGCGATCTGGGCGGTTTATAAATTCCCGATCACTGAAGAAAGCGCCCATAAAACTCGTCTCGCGTTAGAGGCTCGACGAGGAAAGGCTTAAGATGACGGAAATCATCGCCAGCTCATGAAATACAGCTGGATACTCTTCGACGCTGACGACACCCTCTTCGATTTTGGCGCAGCCGCTGAAGCTTCGCTGAGGCTGACGTTTCAGCAATCTGGTTATCCGTTTGAAGATCGCTATCTTGCGGTTTATGAACGAATCAATCGGCAGTTTTGGAGCGATTTCGAAAAAGGGTTGGTCGCGCCAAAAGATCTGCGCAGTAAAAGATTTGAAATGTTTTTAACGGCCATTGAAATCGTCGGAAATGCGATTGATTTTGGCTGGCGCTACCTCAAGAACATTTCTAATGACACCACATTGATCGATGGCGCCGAAGAAGTGATCGAACAATTGGCGCGCGATACACGACTGATGCTCATCACCAACGGCTTGCAAGAAGTGCAGCGTCCACGCTTCGCACAAACACCTATCCGGCCTTATTTTGAAGACATTGTCATATCCGATGAGGTAGGCAGCGCCAAACCCGAGCCCAAGATATTTGATGTGGCCTTCGATCTGATGGGTAATCCTGAAAAATCGAAGGTGTTGATCGTAGGAGACAACCTGAGTTCGGATATTCAGGGCGGGATCAATTATGGAATCGACACGTGTTGGTTTAATCCAGAGGGAAAAGCCAACGCCCACAATGTTGAATGTCGGTATGAAATAAAATCTTTGCGTGAGTTGTTGACGCTCGGTGAGCTTGGCTGACCTCTGAAATTCAGAGGCCAGCCATTGCCCCAGTCTACTTGACTGAGTTTACTTGACCAAAGTCATCCTGCGAGTCGCTGAATATTTTCCTGCTTCTAGGCGGTAGAAGTAGACGCCCGCCGCGACAACTTGACCTGCTTCATCACGACCCTGCCATTGCACGTCATGTCGGCCAGCGCCCTTTGAATCGGCGGCGAGAAGAGTGCGCACCCGTTTTCCCGCCACATCATAAATGCTCAGACTGACGGTAGCCGGATCGGCCAGATCAAAGCTGATCGTCGTCGCCGGATTAAAGGGATTTGGGTAGCATGGATGCAACACGTTACCCGAGCCTGGCAAATCAGGCAGGCCTGCTACAGCACCACCCTCAAAGTCGAAATAATTGAGGTTAAACCCGCTGGAAATCACGGCGAATTTCATCACCTGAATTCCTGCGTCGAGCGAAACCGTATCCGAAACTGTGACCCATGTTTGCCACCCGGTCGTGCTGGGCACAACCACTGTGCCGCTTTTATCAATGCCGCCAAATTCGAGGCGGAAAGCGCCGCCACCCGAGAGCGAAGACACCCGCGCATCGATCACGTATTCACCGGCTGAAGGCACGTTGATTGTGTATTCAAGCGATTCGCCCGCATTCATCCAACCTGTGTTGAAGCCACCTCCACTGTCGGAGCACACCTCAATGTCCACATCTTCAGTCGTACGGTATTGGCCACCATTGTTCCCAATGTCGCTATCTTGATAGGCAATGCCTGCACCACCGATGTCAAAATCTTCCGCTTCAATTCGAGTGGGCAAGACATGCGGGGTACCAGGGTAGGCTGCCTGGCCACAACCCGTGCCGACAGTGATGTCCACCGTATCGGAAGTCGTGCCACCAAGGTCGTCGACGGCTCGAGCAACGATGTCATAACAACCATCAGTCACCGAAGACCAGAAGTAGGAATATGGAGGTGTGGTGTCGATACCAAGGAAGCTCGCCCCATTATAAAATTCGACTCCCACCAATGAGCCGTCCGAATCGGCGGCCGTCACTTCGATATTAATGTTGCCAGTGGGCAGTATTGCCCCCGAAGTCGGCGCTGTGATCGCAATGGTTGGCGGGAAGTTGACGATGTCTTCATAAACACGCACGTAATCGATCAGAAATTCTTGGGGAAGGTTAGCCGTGATGCAGTTGGCATCGGTGCATCCAGTGTAGAATCCACCGACGGCCGTATTCAGGATGATGAAAAACTCTTGATCGAACGGCGCGCGCGGATTGCCCGGCGCCCCATCTGAAAACCATTGAGCGCTGGTTCTCGTCGCAAACAGCACGCCATCGACATACCAGCGGATAGCATCTTCTTCCCACTCCACCGCATAGATGTGAAACGCGTCGGCGAAATTTGCGCCACCCAACGAGTACGACGAACTGGTGGAAGTGTTATTAGGCCACATGCCACCGTAATGCAAAGCGCCACCCACTGAAGTTGTGTTGTTGGAGGCCTCCATGATGTCGATCTCGCCGCTGGATGCCCAGCCACCATAGGCGTCATCTTCCGGCATCATCCAAAACGCGGGCCACATGCCGCCGCCCGTGGGGATCTTTGCGCGCATTTCGACCCGTCCGTAGAGAAAGGTCTGCTTGCCGCGACTGGTTACTTTTCCCGAAGTGAAACCCGCTCCGCCGAATGATTCATTGCGAGCGGTCAAAACCAAGTTGCCGCCGGAGACCGTCACATTCTGGGACCGGTAGTATTGCAGCTCGCCATTGCCCCAACCACAGAGGCTTGGGCAGCCGGTGCCGATATCTGGAGTCCAGTTGGCGGCATCAAGGGTTGTCCCGTTGAATTCGTCCGACCATACCAAGGAGTAGGTGGCCCAGACGGGAGTCGAGAAGAGCAACACCGCAATCAGGGCAAGAGACAGGCGTTGGAATGATTTCGTTGATAGCACCGAGCGTCCTCCAGCGGAATTCGTTTGACGTTGATTATCGCACATTTGATGAGCCTCTGTTGATACATTATACACTATGTACGGTTAACGTACAAAGTTTTATAGCCTCTCGCCCTAATATTACGTGAATTCGGATATTTTTTTATTCGAGTGAAAGCTGAACCACCTTCTCCACATCATCGCGGCGCACCAACAATACAATTGGTGAGCCGCGCAAGGCAGACTTTCGCTCTTCTGCGTTCATCGTTTTCAAGGCTTTGCCGTTTATCCCGATGATGACATCGCCAACGATGAGATCTCCGCCGGCGGCCGGTGATTCTGGTCGAACCTTAATCACATCGAGCTCATCGCCACTGATCCCTCGAAATCCAATTCCGTAACTCCTTTTAGGGCTCCCACCTTGGACAACGCGCCGGGTCGGTTGCCCCTTTTCTGCGCGATGCGGCGGAAAAATGGGAGGCGGAAATCTTGGCCACCGTAGAAATTGTTGGGAACTCACGACCGATGATAATCCGTGGTCGATTTGGAGCGCACGAAGAGCGCTCGCGGTCCTCAAGGCACGTAGAGAATGGAAAATAGCGATGAGGCAAGACTTAAAGTTAAGCGGAGACGAAAGGCGCTTAAATCCATCCACATATTTCAGCAAGAATCAGTAGCGCCCGCTATGGTCACCACATTGCCGTTTACTCCGCCAAGGCGAG
>JBLIOK010000097.1:0-8801 GCA_047639735.1 Candidatus Krumholzibacteriia bacterium
TTGCCAATATGGCAGAGAGTTGTTCTGCGCCCGCTTCATTTGTGCGTTCTGAAATTCCGATGAAAGCATGGTTGCCAACCAATAGCACGTCGCCGCCGTCAAGAGTGCCAGGGGCTTCAATCATCGCAATGGGCAAAATGTCTTCAAGGTGAGGAACGACGCTAAGTTCTTCACCGCGCCGGCTAAGGTGGCCGGGCCGAGCGATGACCGCGACGTGCGGAGTCACGACTGCAGAGTCCTCGATGAAATGGGCGTCGGGATAATCGGGTTCGGCGTCCAGGTTCAGCATCTTCAGGCCTAAACCAATCAATGTTTTGACGTAGGCGTCATATTGACTCATCGCTAAGTCGATATCCGGGGAGCCCAATTGTGCCGTGGTCACACCAGATCCTAGATTCGTATTCGGCTTGCGGCAGATAGCTTGAGTGAAGGTCATGGGGGTTATCGCGGGCATTGCATGGGATCCTTTACTGGTGAAGTCATCTGCCAGTTGATCAGTTTGATTTTGATTTTGTATCGGGCAAAACTAGCGCGAGCAAGACCAACACAGCCGCTATGGCAAATCGTGGACTGAGCACTTCGTCGCGAAACACCACGCCAAGAGTTGTGGCAAGCAACGGTTGTAAGAAGATGTAAACGGCAACCCGCGAAGCGGCCACTCTTTTGACAGCCCATAAATTCAAAAAATAGGTCACCACTGTGGCGCCGATCACCACATACACCATCGCAAGGTAGGTGGAGGTTGGGATCGTGGCGAACTGCGTCGCGGCAAGGTCGCTGCCGCCGTAAATGATCATGCCCACTGCGCCCCAAAAGAAGACGATGGTGGTAGCGACCAGTGGGTCCATCCGCCCCATGACCTTGCGCCCGATGACGATGAAAATTCCGTAGCTAGCAGCGTTGGTGAGCGTGAGCAAATCGCCGATGAGGTAGCGCGAGTCCATCCGAAAATTGTCGGCCTCCAACAACACCAATGTGCCGATGATCCCAGCGGCAAATCCAAGGAGTTTGCGCACAGTCAGTTGTTCTTGACGCGAGATTACTGAAAATAGCAGCACAAACGTGGGGATCTGGCTGCAGATCAAAGCCGAACGGCCTACGGTGGTGCGCGCAAGACCTTCTAAGAAAAACCCCTGATTGAAGACCACTCCAAAGAGAGCCACGACCGCCAAGATTGCGATATCGCGCCTCGGTGGCAGGCGTCGCTTTTTGAGCAGAGCAATGAGGGCGATGACAAGAAAAGCTGATCCGGTACGCAAAGCGGCCCAAGCGCCAGGCCCAATTTCGGTGACCACAATTTTCGAAGCGAGGTAGTTCACGCCGAATAGAATCTGGATGGTGATCAGAACCAGGCGCAAAGCAGGCACTTTCGGCTTTAAAATGGAGGTATTTCTGGGGCACTTGTATAAAAGAACGGTGTTAGAATTGCCAACCTCGGTCAAGGGGGATATGATGCGTGCAGAATTAACCACCAGAGAAGAGGAATCGATTCACATGACATTGCCTCACGTATGCGGGCGCGCCGCTCTTGCACTTTTGATTTTTGTGGTGGCCGTGACCCCGACGTTAGCTGCTGACCGTCCCCACAATCAAGTGATCGTGGAATTTGGCGTGGCTATACCTTATGGAGACGCTGGCCAAGACTACACGGAAACCGAGTTGGGCTTTGGTGCCACGAGTGGCTTGGAGTTGGGCTTTCGGTGGCGCTACCATTTTTCTAAAGCCTGGTCGTTGTCGCCAGCCTTCCACTTTATCGACTACCGCAATTTCAACAGCACCGATGACGCTATCGGTGACTTCCGGATCTCCACCTCAAGTTTGCGATACACCGTGGAATTGATGCGGCGCTTTGGCCGAGATGGTGACGGCGTGCGCCCTTTTTTAGCGGCTAGCGGCGGTTTATATCGCAATCGAGTCATCGGTTATAACAAAACATTGAGCGCACCGTTTGACGAGTCGCTCAATACCTTGGGTTTAGCGGGACGGGCAGGAGTGGTGATAGGGATGTTTGAGATCAGCGCGATGTACAATATGAATCGATTTTCCACCTACCGCCTATTTCAGACCGGTGAAGAGGTTGACTACAACTTTGACAACCTAACGGTACGCGCTGCGTGGGTTATTCCGTTTACTGACTGATAACGCCTTAGGCTAAAAATTAAACACCCCCGTAGCTGTGAAGCCGCGGGGGTGTTTTTGCCGTTGAAGCTTGGAACGTTGCAACTAGAATACGATCGGTTTACCCGGCTGACTTGGCAGTCCAGGATCTGGTGAGTAAGGATCACTTGCTACCGAATAAGGACCTTGGCGGTCACTCGCATCGACACCGGCCACTCGGATCTGGTGGGAGACGCCAACCGTTGCCGTGAGGGTAAAGGTGTTGGTGTTTGCGATCGCAACTTGCGACCACGAACCACCGTCGATGGAGTGTTCGACCACATAGTGATCGACCGCCGTGCCGCTGGTCGGGGCGGACCAGCTGTATTGGACATCCATCTCGGTCTGGGCCAAGGCCGAAGTGGCGGCCATGGAGAAGGCCATCACACAGATGAGGCAGGGAAGAAGGATGATGCGCTTGGTATTCATGAAACTATTCTCCTTGTATCTGCAGGATTATTTTGCAGATGATGTGCGAGGCGATGAACCATTCTCCACCCCGGTCATTTCGTTGTGAGGCGGAAATTGCAATCGCAGTGCCACTCAAAACGGGGCGATGGGAAGTCCGGCCAAACTCTTTGCAAATGTGACGATTACGGGATTAATTCGGTCGCGGCCCAAGGTGTAAGCAGGTTTTTAGGTGTCGCAATGAGCGAGGCGATCTGCAATTATGCGGGCGTGGCGTTGCAGAATGCGAAACAGATTCGAGATCCATTAATATGCCACATCGTGGCTTAAGGCATTGTGAATAAACCAGTTGAATCAAGTCGCGTGGCTGCCTACCCGGCACATCTTGCCTGGTTGGGCCTTGTAGTGGTCTATTGTGGCTCGGTCACTGTGGGCTTCGTCTTCCACTTCTTACCACCTGTCCTGACCATTATGATCGACGAGTTAAAAATCAGTCATGGGCAAGCGGGCTTGTTGATGTCGGTGTTTGCTTTTCCCGGTGTTTTGCTTTCCTTGCCGGGCGGCTGGCTCGTGGATCGTTACGGTGAGCGTTTGGTGGGTGGGGTTGGTTTGGCTTTGATGGGTTTGGGCACTTACGGCATTGGATTGGCGCCAAGCTACAACGTCATCCTTTTGGCGCGATTGCTTTCAGGCGTTGGCGTGGTCGTTGGCGTGCTGGCTTTGCAACGTTTGGTCGTGCGCCTGTTCCGCGGACGAAGCATGGGCTTGGCTTTGGGTCTCAGCGCCAGCGCCTTGCCCTTGGGTGTCGTTGTGGTCTTGAATTTTGCCGGTGAAATCGCCGCTTCAGATGGTTGGCGCGAAGTGGCTAGACAAGTAGGAAGCGTATCGTTCGTCATGGGCCTGATTTTCATCGCTGTCATCTCTTACGTTACCCGCGGGCACGATCTCGGCCGAGATCACATGGGCGACGACACCGGTTCCGTCGCTGATCGCCCAAACTTCCGCCCCATTTGGATCGCGGGCGCAGCCTGGTTTTGCGCCAATGGCTCGATGACCACCTTCCTTACCTTTGGGCCCGACTATTATCAGCATTTGGGGTTTGCCGCCGGTACGGCTGGTAGTTATACAGCAATCCCCATGTGGACCAGTGCCACTCTCGGCACAACTACGGGATGGATTACAGAACGATATGGTGGCCGCGCATCATTTATTGCTGCAGGAATGTTTTTGATGGGGTTGGCGCTGATTGTTTTGCCCTCGCAATACTTGTCGCCGGTCCTTATCGGGTTGATGCTGGGGTTCTCCATGGCTGCAGTAGTGACGCCACTGATCGCCTTGCCGGGCATATTGCTTCCCTCGACTCACACTGGTCGCGGTTACGGCATCTTGGCAACTTGTGCAAATCTGGGTATTTTGCTAGTGCCGCCGCTGGCTGGCTTCGCTCGCGATACCAGCAGCAGCTACACTTTGCCCTATCTTTTGGTAGGTGGATTGGGTTTATTAGGGGCTGTGGCCGCCGAAATATTGCGCCGCAGCCATTGTGTGCCGGGTCTATTGGCCCATCGCCGCTGATTATTAACTTTTGAGGCCCGTTCATTCGGGCAAGGAGACATCATGAACGCCGACGTGCTCAAACTCTGGCCCGAACTCGAGTGGATTGAAGACGAAGCATTGCGCGAGTCCACTGCTAAAACCTGGGAATTGGCCATCGAACGCAGCCCGCTAACGCCCGAAGACCTGCAAACCATTCCCTTTACTCTCTTGGTGCCCAATTTGGACGTCTCGTTCATGGCTCACAAACGCTGCGTGGTTCATGTGGCTCGCGATGCTGCCAATAAAATGAACGAATTCTTCAAAGACGAGCTTCCGGTGAACCTGGACGTGACCATCGCGGGGGCCATTTTGGCCGACGTCGGCAAACTGCTTGAATACGACATCAAAGATGGAAAGAGCTGTAAGAGCGATACTGGCCGCTACTTACGTCATCCATTTACCGGCGTGGCCCTGGCCATGGAAGCAGGCGTGCCCGATGAAGTGTGCCACATTATCTCGGCTCACGCGGGTGAAGGCGATCTGGTCACGCGCACGACCGAAGCCTATGTGGTGCATCATGCCGATTTTATGACCTACTTGCCGTTCAAGACACGCTAGATTGGGACGATAAGTATTTCACCCGATCTGGTGATCTGGGCAAAAATCTCTTGGCAGTTGTGGGATTCTGGCTTATCTAGAATTGACACAGGTTTAACTGACAACACATGCCTCAATTCCTAGCGATTGTGGCAGGAGGAAGACCAATGGCTGACAATACAGATAAGGTTGAAGGAAGCGTCGAGGGCAAGTGGTATGTCGATAGCAATTGCATCGATTGCGATTTGTGCCGCCAAACGGCCCCAGAGAACTTCGAGCGCAACGAAGACGAGGGTTTCACCTTTGTTAACAAGCAGCCCGAAAACGAAGAAGAAGAGCAAGCCTGCGCCGACGCCATGGAAGAATGCCCTACAGAGGCTATTGGCGAAGACGGTTAAATAGCGCTGCTCAGTGTCTCTGACGCCCTATCTGGAAATGTGTGTGACAACGTTCACAGACAGTTTCTAGAGAGGGCGTTTTCTTTTTATCTCACAGCAATGATGGCGGTGCGTGCGAATTTGTGGAAACTTATGACTCATTGGCAACGTTGCATGAAGGTACAAATCAAGATATCCCTGAATCTGCGAGGAGACCCCATGGTCAACCAATTTCAACGCCGCGGCCTGACGCTTCTGTTGACCGCACTGATACTCGCTGCCGTTGCAGCCCCTTCCTTGGCTCAAGAACAAACTGGCGAGTTGCGTTCTTATGCTGACGTTGCCGAAAAGACCATGCCTGCGGTGGTCAATATATCGACCGACAAGTTAGTCAAAGGTGGCGGGAAAAATCCGCTATTGAACGACCCTATGCTCCGCCGTTTTTTCGACCAACAGGACGATGAAGACAAAGACTCCGAAAGCGAAGGCCGGATGGAGCACTCGCTTGGCTCTGGCATCGTTATTTCTGCTGACGGATACATCCTGACCAATAATCACGTCGTTGAAAACGCAACCAAAGTGCACGTCACTTTTGCGGGCGAACGCGAGTACGAAGCCGAAGTGATCGGCACGGACCCGCCGACGGATGTGGCCTTGATCAAAATTGATGCACAAGACCTTCCTTTCATTCAGTTGTCAGACAGCGATGCCCTGCGTATCGGCGATCAAGTGATGGCCATTGGCAACCCCTTTGGCGTAGGCCAAACGGTGACCCTGGGAATCGTGAGCGCCAAAGGCCGCAGCATTGGCTTGATGGATTACTCCGATTTGATCCAAACCGATGCTGCCATCAACCCTGGCAACAGCGGTGGCGCCTTGGTTGACATGAATGGTCATTTGGTGGGCATGAACGCGGCGATTTTGAGCCGCAGTGGTGGCAGTCAAGGTATCGGCTTTGCGATCCCAACGAACATGGCGATGCGTGTGGTGGAATCTTTGCGGACCGTCGGTCATGTGCAACGCGCCTACCTTGGTGTGTTTCCGCAGCAAGTGGACCAGAGCATGGCCGATTATTATGGCATGGATAGTCCTAAAGGCGTGTTGATCACTTCGGTGAACGATGACACTCCCGCCGATCGAGCTGGCTTGCGCCAAGGCGATATCATTTTGAGCGTTGGCGAAAAAGCGATCAAAAACCCTAGTATGTTGCGCAACGTGATCAGCCTGTCAGAAGTGGGCGAAGAAGTGACTCTGGCGGTCGTGCGCGACGGCAAAGAGCGTGACGTTTTAGTGATGCTAGAAGAGTTGCCCGATACCGGAACTGCAGCGCCAACGACTCCTAATAGTCCCGATGAAGACGAGTCTCTCAACGGTGTGACGGTGCGCGAATTGACGCCGGCAATGCGTTCGGCCGCTAACCTGCCCGATGACATGGAGGGGTTGTTGGTCGTCGGTGTGGCAACCTCGAGTCGTGCGGCTCGTGAGGGCTTAGCCGAAGGCGATGTGATTCAAGAAGTCGGACGCAAAGCGGTCACTTCATTGGGTGATTTTAAAAGCGCGTTGAATGAAAAAACAGACCGCCCGGTGTTTTTGCGGGTGTTCAAACCCGCTCAATCGCGCAGTGTTTTTATCGCTGTTCCGCGTTAAAAACAGGGTCAATTGTTGTTAAATTAAAGGGTGCGCCATTAGTGGCGCACCCTTTTTTATTCGGCTTTGAGTTTGCGTTCCAGCCCGTCGAGAATCAAGTCCAGGCCAAATTCAAAATTGGATTGGCCATCGTGCTGGCCGTCGATGACCAGGCGGGCCATGCCGTTGAGATGGGGGAATTGTTCGGCGGGGATCAGGTCGAGGTGATCTTCAGCAGTCGAGGCGTAGGAATCATCTGGGATTGGGAAGTTCAGTTCTTGTAGAGTGAAGCCATAGATGTGGCTGTCGATGGCGTTCCAGGCGTAGTCGGCCATTTGATAGGAGAACCCAGCGCCGCGTAAGCAACCGATGGTCGCGTCAACATAGCGCAACATGATCGGGCCGAGGTTGATTCGCGAGACGATCAGCATCGTGGCCCAAGGATGTTTCAACAACACCTCGTGGGCCGAGATGGCCCGCTGACTCATGTTCTTTCGCCAGTTTCCGGAGGTGTCCGGCGCTGAGAATTCGACGCCGATCCGTTCGACGATGCCATCGAGAATCTCGTCCTTGTTCTTGATGTGGTTGTAGAGCGACATCGCTTCGACCTGCAATTTTGCGGCGATTTTTCGCATGCTCAAGGATTCGAGACCGTCGGCATCGGCGATCGCAACGGCTGCGTCCAGAATCTTGTCGCGAGTTAAACGCTTTCGTGGCTTGGCTTTCTTGATTTCCATGTCCTCGTTTTCCACCGTTTGACTTACTAAGTAAGTATTTTACTTGCTTAACTTACACTGTATGTTTAAACTGTAGCTATGTCAACATTCAAAAAGGAGAACAGGCGATGAAGGCGATCACACATTTGAACTACGGTGGCCCAGATCTCTTAGCGGTTGCGAAGGTGGCGGAGCCACAAGTCGGTAACGGCGAGGTTTTGGTGCGAGTGCAAACAGCGGCCGTGAACAAAGGCGACTGGCACATCCTGACAGGCAAGCCCTATCTCATTCGTTTGGCCGGTTATGGCCTGTGCAAGCCGAAGCGCCAGGTCTTTGGCCAAGAATTCGCTGGAATCGTTGAGGATGTTGGTCACGGGGTCACAAAGTTCGCGCCTGGTGACCGAGTTTTTGGTGAAGTGGTTGGCGGGGCCTTTGCGCAGCGAATTTGCGTGAAAGAAGAATCGATCGCTTCCATACCAGACGGTGTGAGTGTGGAAGAGGCAGCGGCGATTCCCAGTTCGGCGCTCACTGCCTTGCAGGGACTGCGCGAACATGGTCAAGTTCAAGCTGGACAGAAGGTTCTGATCATCGGGGCAGCCGGTGGAGTGGGCACTTTCGCGGTCCAATTGGCCAAACACTTTGGGGCGGAAGTCACGGGAGTGTGCAGTTCGATCAACAAAGACTTTGTCAGCGAATTAGGGGCTGACCACGTCATCGACTACACCGCGTCTGATTTTGCATTGGGCGAACAAAGGTACGACCTGATCTTCGACCTCGTTGGCAACCGCACGCTCGCCGATTGTTGCAGGGTACTGGCCGAGAATGGCGTGTACGTGGGATGCACGGGCGAAGGCAATGATTGGGTGGGCCCAATAGGACGAATGCTTGAGATGGCATTCTATAGCCTAACGCGGCGAGCTCGCACGGTGGGGTTTGTGGTGAAACCGAATGCTGAAGATATGGCTTATGTGGCTGACCTGGTCGCATCCGGCAAAATCTCGCCAGCGATTGGTGAACGGTATGATTGGGCCGATGTCACTGAAGCGCTGCGGCGTCAAGGGACCGGGCATGTGCGCGGGAAGAATGTGTTGGTTGTGAACTGAATGGCGCGGTTGACCGTGTAGTTATGTCAACTGTGTTTGAATTTATGTAAAACAACCTTGACATAATGGAAGCTTGGGTTAGATTGAGTGTAAAACAAGCTTTACATTTTGACAAGGAAAGTAAACAAATGATTGAAAAAACTCACCCAACTGCCAGCGCCTCAAAGCCTGATAGCCTTCCCGTTGGGTCCAAAAAGAATCACGCCTTGATCATGGTCTGGATAATCGTTTGGATGGCGAGCTACGTGCTTTTCGCCAAAGCGGCTACGAACGACTGGTTTTCG